>JALSOU010000128.1 GCA_026986305.1 Thermoplasmata archaeon
GAAAGTTGGTATGAGTGTATACTATCTGTTTTACCCACCAGAAGCTGTTCTCGGAAGAGTCATTAGGTTGTCCCTAACTAGGGGTGTGAGCGGGGCCATAGCCTTTCTTTTAGGTTATTTTAAGGCATGGGTAAACAGATACCCCAGAATAGATGATGAGGAAATAAAGGAATATTTCAGAAACAAACATAAAGATATGATAAATTATTATCTTAAAAGAGCGGTATAACTTTGTCTTTACTGCAAAGCCATAAATAACAATGAACCATAGCGCTCTCCGTGCATGAAACCGCATGACCGCTGTATAGGCATTCTCCGCGTGGCAGGTCTTCTTGAAGAATCTGGCATAGATGACACGGACATAAAGATTCTGTGCTTTCTAAGAGAAAACTCAAGAATGAGCAACTCGGAAATAGCGAAAAAGATAGGCACGAGCGAGGCCACCGTGAGAAGAAGGATAAAGAAGATGGAAGAAAAAGGAATAATCTCAGGATTTTCTGTTCTTATGGACTGCTCAGGCGTAGGAGGAATAGTAAAGGTCATTTTTCACATAAGGGTTGAGCAGAAATCTCTGGAAAGAGTGGCCTCTAATCTGAAAGAAAAGCCAAGTATAGTTGAAATACACAAGGTTTCTGGGGATTATGACCTCATTGCAAAGGCTGTGTTCAGCTCTGCAGATGAGATGAGGGATTTTATGAATAGGGAGATGAACATTGATGGAATACAGATGGTAGTGAGCTATGTGGTTGCGAAATCCTACAAAAAATCCATCTGGGAGGCGGTATGAGATAAAGGATTTATACCTAAAATGATTGCGGAAGGATAACATGAATCCAGATGACAGACTATATACGAAGGAGCACGAATGGGTGAAAATAAAGGGAAACACAGCAGTTGTGGGGATAACCGACTATGCTCAGAAGGAGCTCACAGATATTGTGTATGTGGAGCTTCCTCAGAAAGGCATAGAAGTGGATGCAGGGGATCCACTCTGTACAGTCGAGTCTGTAAAAAATGCCTCAGATGTGTTTTCACCCGTCACAGGAAAGGTTATCGATGTGAACGATGATCTGGAAGAAGAACCTGAGCTCATAAACAGCGATCCCTACGGAAAAGGGTGGATAGCCAAGCTGGAAATAAAGGAAGAGCCAAAAGGGCTCATGAACGCTCAGGAGTACGAAGAGTATCTGAAATCTCTCTAATCCTTTCCATAAGCTCTTCCAGGCCCTCACCGGTAACCGCTGAAACCTTTATGTTTTCTGTATTTCTTTTTATTATATCTGATTTTGTTTCTATTACAATGCTGGGTCCCTTAAATTCACCGAATATCCTTTTCATCAGCTTTTCCTGCTCCTTTACGGGATATCCGCATGTTTCACTTGGATCTATGAGGAAAACAAGGATATCTGTGGCGTATTTCAATGCAGCTATCGCATTTCTCTCTATCTCATTCCTTTTCTCTGGGTCCCTCTCCAAAAGCCCGGGAGTGTCTATGAACTGATATGTCCTGTCCTCTATTCTGTGGCCAACGATTATCTCCTTTGTTGTGAATGGATATGAGGCTATCTCAGGCTCTGCTGAGGAGAGCGCTCTTATGATTGATGACTTTCCAACATTGGGATGCCCTGCCAGAACTATGGTTATCGCATCTTCTCTCAGTTCGGGCAGTGATTTTATGACCTCTCTGGCATCCCTAAGAACCCCCAGATCATTATCTATCTTCTTAACCACAGATGATATTCGCCCATAGACCTTTTTTCTAACATCCCCGTGGTTTTTCTCATTTATCCTGCTTTTTTCCTCCTTAGCTATGTCCCTGGCCTTCTCAGAGGCCCACTGAACATTTGAGAGCGCTCTTTTAAGCCTGTCAACACCCACTGCTATGTCTATTATCTCCCTGTAAAAAGGGTGTATTCTGTCAAAGGAAGGGAACCTGCGAACATATCTATTAAGGGTGCTGTATATGGTGTCAGAAAAGCTGTTAATCCTGCTTACGCTGTCCTCCATCCTTCCTTTATAAGGTATCTTCTCTGCCTTTTTAAAGGCCTTATCCAGAATCTCCTGCGCTCCGAGCACTGTTGGTATTCTGTACATATATCCATCCTTACTTGGCTATCATAGCCCTTACTCTGTCCGCAGCGTTTTCAGCGTGATCCGCTATGTCCCCTAGGATATTCACCAGCTTCACCAGATGCCACACAGCCACAGGTTCCAGCCTTTCCTCCATGGAGAATATCTTCTTTGTGAGTACTCTTTCAACAACATCTGCCTCGTGCTCAAGCTTATGCACATTGTATATGTACTCCTTAGTCTCCTTTCTCTCGCTCTCTGCGAATGAGGTCTCCAGAACATGCGGTATGTTGTTTACAACCTTTTCATACTCTTCAACAGTCTTTACCACTATCTTCTGAAGCCTTGAAAAATCCTCTGAAAGCTCAGGTGGCAGGGGCTTTCCCCTCATATCTATCCATACAACAGCGTCTTCTGCATAATCAAGTATGCTGTCCTGCTGAGTCAGTGTCATTAAAAAGAACTGCTTATCCACAGGCATCCAAACCCCTTTTGGTAGATGGTTCCTTATGTTTGCCTTTATCCTGTCAGCCTCACTCTCCAGATCCTCAACCTTTTTCCTCATTCTTTCAAACTCTTCCATATCTCCCTTTTCAAAGGCGGAGAGCGCCTCGTCTAAGGCGTTAACACACTCCCTAACCTTGGCAGCATGCTCTATCAATCCGTCAAAGGGCGACTTCCGTATAGGCACTCCTACAGGCATTCTTCTCCACATGCTCATCATCTCACATAAGTACTGGGTACAATCCCATATATAAAACAATCGACAAGCTCACAGCGAGAGGTATGGTTACGAGCCATGATATTATTATGTTCCTCAGAACACGGAGGTCCACAGCTGCGAGTCCTCTGGCTAATCCCACCCCAACCACAGCTCCTACAACTGTGTGTGTGGTTGATATAGGCATTCCAAGTTTTGAAAATACCAGCACAGTTGTGGCGACTCCGAAGTCTATGGAATAGCCTCTGGTGTTTGTCAACTCTGTTATCTTGAATCCTATGGTCTTTATCACTCTGTATCCCCATGTGAAAACTCCCAGGCTTATGCCGAAACCTCCCAGAGCCAGAAGATACCACGGTATTGAGGCTCCAGTCGGTATGGCATTGTTCTGCACTGTTAAAAACACTGTTCCCAGTGGACCTATGGCATTGGCCACATCGTTTGCACCGTGGGCGAAGGCCACATAGCATGAGGTCATAATCTGAAGGTTCCTGAATATCCTCTCCACCCTCACATACTTGTCCTCTCCATCACCCCATCTGGATATGGCTCTTTTTATGAGATAATATCCTGTTATACCAGTTACTACACCAACTATTCCTGAAACCAGTAAAACCATGGGTATATTGCTGCTTATTCCCAGTTTTTTACCGAAGCTTGTCTTCATGTTCAGAGACACAGCGATTATGAAGAATGTCATTCCGACATATACAGGGCTTCCACGGAGAGCGCTCCTCACTGGGTCCTCGCTTGAAAGAACGAATCTGGCTATTATCTTGAAAACTATGAAAGCTATTATCAGCCCTGCTATCGGGGATATTACCCAGCTAAGAGCAATCTTTCCCATGACTCCCCAGTTCACAGCGCTTAGGCCTCCTGCAACCATTCCAAAGCCCATAACAGCTCCAACTATGAAGTGAGATGTTGAAACAGGGAGCTCCTTCCATGTTGAGAGAGTAACTCCTATTGCCGCAGCTAAAAGAGAAGCTATCATACCGACGATAACGATTCTATAATCCCCCAGTTGATTCAGATTTACTATGCCCTTGCCCACTGTTTTCGTCACATGCTCTCCAAGAAGAACGGCACCTGACATCTCAAGTATTCCAGCTATTATAACAGCCTGCTTCAGGGATATGGCCTTTCCGCCCACAGCGCTGGCCATGGAATTTGCAACATCATTAGCTCCGATATTCCATGCCATATAAAGGGCGGTTGCTACAGCAATTATCAGGAGTATGGTGGTAGCGATCACGATGCTCGGAGAAATCTCTGATATTTTAAGGTATGGAAGTTATTCCCCACAACCTTTATCTTCCCCTGAACTGTATGGCCTAAAAAAGCCAATGGAGGCATAATATGTACGAAGCAAGATTTCACGGACGAGGCGGTCAGGGAGCCGTCACCGCAGCGAATATCCTCGCTGCTGCCGCATACTCCGAGGGAAAGTACTCTCAGGCCTTTCCCATATTCGGAGTTGAGAGAAGAGGAGCTCCCGTTGCCGCATTTCTGAGGATAGATGAGAAGCCCATAGACATAAAGTTCCAGATATATGAGCCGGATGCTGTGATAATACAGGACCCCAGCCTTCTTGATGTTAAGGAGGCAAATGTCAGAGGTGGGCTGAAGTCGGGTGGAACAGTGATAATAAACACTAAGAAGGATCCATCTAACTTTGATTTCGGCGATGCTAAGGTCTATACGGTGGATGCTACAGAAATAGCCATTGAGAACGGTCTGGGAACCAAAACGAACCCCATAGTTAATACAGCGATAATAGGCGCATTCGTAAGGGTTACGGGAAAGGTCTCTCTGGATGCGGCAGTCAAGGCTGTCTATGAGCTCTCACCTGCAAAAAGGGATCAAAATGTGGCCGCTGTGAAGCAGGCCTATGAAAGCGTTAAGGGGGTATGAATATGGAAAAAATAACTATTGGAGCAGTGATAACAACACCGGGTAGCTCTCTGAACTACAAGACAGGCTCGTGGAGAACCATGAAGCCGGTGCTGACCCCTGAAAACTGCATATTCTGCAATATGTGCTGGCAGTTCTGCCCTGACAGTGCCATAGAGCCAGCAGACCCTAGGGAAAAGAAGCCCATAAGGATAGACTACGATTACTGCAAGGGATGCGGGATATGCGTTCAGGAATGCCTTGCAAACAAGAATCCTAACCTGAAAGATGCTCTTGAAATGGTACCGGAGGAGAAGTGATACCATGGGAGTTAAGCAGGTTGTTAAGGGAAATTTTGCAACTGCGGTGGCTGCGAAGCTCGCAAGGGTTGATGTGGTTCCCGCTTATCCAATAACTCCATCCACTCTCTTTCCTGAGCAGATATCCCAGTACATAGCCAATGGAGAGATGGATGCCGAGCTATTACTCACAGAATCGGAGCACAGCGCCATGAGCGCGGCCATAGGAGCGAGCGCCGCAGGTGCTAGGGTTGCCACAGCCACAGCCTCTCAGGGCCTCAAACTGATGAGCGAGATGCTGTTCATAGCCTCAGGAATGAGGCTCCCGATAGTGGCAGCCATAGGAAACAGAGCGCTCTCCGCCCCCATAAACATCTGGTGCGACCACTCGGACACCATGGCAGAGAGGGACTCTGGATGGATGCAGTTCTATGCCGAAAATAACCAAGCAGCTCTGGACCTCATGCTCATGGCCTTCAAGATTGCGGAGGATCACAGGGTTCTCCTGCCAGCTATGGTGGGGCTGGATGCCTTTGTTCTCACCCACACCATGGAAGGAGTGGATGTTCCTCTTCAGGAGGAAGTGGATGAGTTCCTTCCACAGTACAAGCCATTATACACCTTGGATGTGAAAAACCCCATGACCTTCGGATCGTTCGGAACGCCGGCCCATTACATGGAGTTCAAGTACCAGCAGTGGGAAGCGATGAACAACGCTAGGAAGGTAATAGACGAGGTCTTCAAGGAGTTTGAGGAGAAGTTCGGAAGGAAGTACGAGCAGGTCAGCGAGTACAGGACTGATGATGCAGATATAATATTCATAACAATGGGCTCTGTCAGTGGAACTGCGAGGGCTGCTGTGGACCGCCTGAGAGAGAAAGGGATAAAGGTTGGAGCGGCAAAGATTGTGGTTTTCAGGCCTTTCCCACATGAGAGAATAAGAGAGATAGCCAAGAAGGCAAAGGTTCTGGCCATACTTGACCGCGCCGTGTCCTTTGGAATGTCCGGACCTGTGTTTGCAGACATCTCAGGATCCCTGATAAATGAGGAAAAGAGGCCCATGCTTCTGGACTTCATAATAGGTCTCGGAGGAAGGGACATAACATTCAGGGACTTTGACGAGATGACTGAGATATCCATGAAGACGCTGGAAGCTGGAAAGGTGGAAGAGCCAGTTCACTGGATAAACCTCAGAAAAGAACTTCTGGAAGGAGGTGCATAAGATGGCTAGCGATGAGCTCTTCGTATCAGGGCACAGGGGATGCGCTGGATGCGGCATGGCCACAGCGGTTAGGATGATACTTCAGGAAGCTGGACCCAACACCATAGTCGCCAACGCCACAGGATGCCTTGAGGTCATGACCACAGGATACCCTGAAACCGCATGGAAGGTCCCGTGGATACACGCAGCCTTTGAGAACGCTGCGGCAGTGGCATCGGGTGTTGATGTAGCCCTGAAAAAGCTGGGAAAAAGAGAAGGTGTGAATATACTGGCCTTCGCAGGGGACGGCGGAACCTTTGACATAGGATTTCAGGCGCTCTCCGGAATGCTTGAAAGGGGCCACAACATAACCTATGTCGTCTTTGATAACGAGGCTTATATGAACACAGGGATACAGAGATGCTCTTCTACCCCACCATATGCATCAACCACTACATCCCCCGCAGGGAAGGTGATTCCGGGGAAGCAGGGAAGGAAGAAGCCTATAGCGAACATAGTGGCTGCACACGACATAGCATACACCGCCACCGCAACAATAGCGTACCCGGCAGACCTAAAAAAGAAGGTTAAAAAGGCCCTAGAATTAAATGCTCAGGGAAAAGGACCTGCGTTCATACATGTGTTCTCCCCATGCCCCACAGGATGGAGGTATCCGAGCGAGATGACCGTTGAGCTTTCAAGGATGGCTGTTGAAACCGGAATATTCGTCCTATGGGAGCAGGAAGGACCGGATATAAGCAACAGGAAGGTATCTTGCCCACCGAAGGAGAAGAGGAAGCCCGTTGAGGAGTACTTCAAACTGCAGGGAAGGTTCAGACACCTGCTGAAAATGCCAGATAAGATTGCGGAGATACAGAAGGAAGTGGATGAGAAGTGCGCTAAGCTGGGCTTTTAAACCGTTTATACCAAAATTTCTTTATATCTCTTTTTCTTACCAAATATCGCATGAAAAATGATTATTATCGCAGTCTGGGCTATGCGGTCCTGCTTTCCTCATTCGTAATAGCCGTTTTGAATGTGGTGTTGAGCTATGGCCTTGCTAAGGGGCATGAGATAGATGCGCTCCGCTATGCGATATATGTCATAATGGCCTCTTTTCCAATAGTCGTTGTGGGTGGGACAATTTCAAGACTGATATCCCACAAAAAAGGGCGGGAATACTTCCTCATACCGAAGAAAGAGGGGGAGAAGAGGCTTTTGAGGATAAGGAGAGATGAGATGATAATGGTGGATACCAGTCCGCACATACTCTACTTCATGAAACTGGCTGTGGCCCTTGGCCTCATCACCCTTCTTTTCTTCATCCTCTCCTCATCTTACCAGCCTGAAAAAGAGCTGAACGATGCATACTGGTGGTGGAAATTGCTGACAATCTCTGGAATTCTGGTGTTTTTCTCATACATACTAAGCATAGACATGCTTCCGCACAGCTCATATATCCTCTCCTTTGCCCATACATGGTCTCTAATCTATGCTTTCTGGTGGGGCATAACAGCGGCAGGAGTCATGAAGGTTCAGGTGGAGATGGCATATCCAAGGGCTTTCTGGGAGAAGTTCCTTGGTCTTCCCTCTTTGGCGATGATAATGTTCTCCATCATACTCTTCCTTTTCAGCTCTATGCTGTGGCGCATAGACAGATACCTATCTGGAAAGGAAACGGGCCCTCTTGGCACCATATCCATAACACTCATGGCCGCAGGAATAGCCGCTCTTTTCCCTCCCATGTGGTTCCTATTCTCTCCCACTGTTAGGAATACATTTTTCATGGCTGCTATAGGATTAACTCTCGTCTACTGGCTTCTCCTATCACTTTTCCTTTACTTCAAAGGTGGCATGAAGTTCGTTTTTACAAATCAGAGAATAATAAGCATAAAGGACTTTCTCGGCAGGGAAATACAGGAACATCCCTACGACTCCATAATATCTGTGGAAGTTTTTCAGGGAATACTCGGGGAGAAATTTGACTTCGGAGACCTGAAATTCAGGATACGCAGGGGAAAAACCGTGGTTTCATTCACAGTTCACGGCATAAAGAATCCTGTTCTGGTGAAGAATACTGTGATAGCTCTGTCATCAAAGAAAAAAAGAATGAAAAAAATGTTAAAAAACAGACCTAGACAGAAAAATCCTATTATGGAAAGAAAGATATATCACTTGGGGCCTTATTGATATAATATTAATATATTATTTTAAATTATCAGATTCTACAACCACCTCTGCCCCTATTCCCCCTCTTTTAGCGGCTCTGAGCGTTATTTTTAGCCATTTTGGTGAGACCTTCTCCTTTATGTCCTGAAATATCTTCATAGCCAGATGTTCATAAAATATTCCTATGTTGCGGTATGCGGTTAGATAAAGCTTCAGGCTCTTCAGCTCTATTAGAAGTTCATCAGGTATGTACTCTATTTCAAGGTGATAGAAATCAGGCAAACCTGTTTTTGGGCAGAGCGCTGTAAGCTCATCTGTGTAATACCTAACGACCTCGTCCTTTCCTCTGTAAACATACCTTACTGTGTTTATCTCAGGCTCAATTTTCATATAAGGTATGTGATCCTGCTTTCCTTCGTATCCTGAGGTGTCTCTCTCGTCCATGGGAGCGCTCACACACCCGTGCTTAAAATACTTTTCAGCCACCTGCCCATGTTTTGGCTTCTTTAAGGAGAAATCTTTATATCAACCGTGAATATCCGCACCTAAAACGAAGGTGAAGCGATGAAATCCGGCAATTTGAGCAGATATGCGTATGCCGTGATTGCCCTTTTCCTGCTGTGGATAGTCCTGACTTCCACCGTATTCTGGCAGGAGCTGCTGGCAGGCCTAGTCTTTTCCATAATAATAGCTGCCATATCCTATTCGATGTTTAACGAGAAAGGTCTGGGAAATCTCTCTCCTAGAAGGGTTTTATATGCCATGGCATATATCCCATTCTTCCTATGGGAGGTCATAAAAGCCAACTTTGATGTGGCGTACAGGGTTGTCCATCCAGATATGCCGATAAGGCCAGGGATAGTTGAGATAAGGACCGAGATGAAGAGCGATATAGGAAAGCTGGGACTGGCGAATTCCATAACCCTTACTCCAGGCACTCTAACAATGGATGTGGACGGAGACAGGATGTTTATACATTGGATAAATGTTGAAACAGAGGATGTTGAAGAAGCCAGCATGATAATCGGAAGAAAGTTTGAAAGGTATCTGAAGGGGATATTTGAATGATATGGTATATCTGCTGCATCATTGTTCTGGCTGCGATTGTCCTGGGAACCATAAGAGCTGTGCTTGGACCCACTGTCGGAGATAGAATCGTGGCTGTGGATGCGCTCACGACGATAACAACTGTTCTGATGGTGCTTTTGGGCGTGATATACGGCAGGGCGATATTTCTGGATGTTGCTCTGGTCTATGCAATTCTGGCTTTCATGGGCGTGATAATCGTCGCCAGATATCTGGAGGGAGGACTATGATGCATGAGCTTGTGCTTATAACATACTACATAGGGATAGGTCTCATAATATTCGGAGCCATATTCCTTTTCCTAGGAACACTTGGAATTCTCAGGCTTCCAGATGTTTACAACAGGCTTCAGGCAGGAACAAAAGCCACAACCCTAGGTGCTTTCAGCTCCATAGTGGGAGCAGGCCTATTGAAGCCTGAG
>JALSOU010000129.1 GCA_026986305.1 Thermoplasmata archaeon
GAAATGGCTCTCGCCACTGTGGCGGCTACCCTGAGGCATGGACCCAGCCCCGGGCCCTGAGAGAATGCCACTAGGCCTATGTCTTCAGGAGAAATTCCAGCGTTTTCCAAGGTCTCAGTTATCACATCTCCAGAAACGGATGCGTGGTGGTCCGCCGCTTCTCTCGGGTGTATTCCACCCTTTTCAGGCCTGAAAGTCCTTGAAGACAGGGAGAGAATCTCCTCTCCGTTGAATATTCCTGCGCTGAATGTGTGAGCGGTTCCTTCTATGCCTAGTACATTCACAATGGCCCATAGAGAAAACTATTTAAGAGTAGTGTATAAGAGGGGACAGCATGGCCGGGGTGGTGTAGCCTGGTAGCATCAGGGACTGTGGATCCCTTAGCCCGGGTTCAAATCCCGGCCCCGGCCCCATCGTTGAGATTTTTACGCGTGTTTTCACCATCATTCCTCAGGAGTCCTTTCAGAGCTCCTTCTATGGTTTCATCGCTTATTTTCTCAGGTTCCATGCTGAAAAGGTCCATGGAAACCTCTTTTTTAACTTCCATTGAAATGGATTCCACCTCTGACCTTATCCTCTCAAAAAGAGGTTTTTCATGTTCCATTTTTATCTCTGGAAAATCTGCGATTATCATCATTGAATCCACATCAGCTCTCTCCCCCAGCTTTCTTACAGCCATGGGTATGTCTATTGCTCTGGTGACAGGATAAATTTCAGATATGCTCACACCCATTGAAAAAGCGCTCTCCCTTATCTTCTCCATGACCTTCATCATCCCTCTGTCCATGTTGAGTATCAATGCTACATTCATAGGAGGGTATCTGCTCATGGATATAAGTGTTTCACTAAAGGGGATAGAAAAATTTATTAGATATGGTTAGGTATTAGTTCTGGTGATTGCACGAGTGAAGCGGAGATAATGAGGGAATTGAAATCCATAAAAGATGAATTGAAGTACATCAAAGAGCATATGGTAGATATAGACATGATACTGACATCAGAAGAGGAAAAAATCCTAAAAGAAAGCATTGAGGAGTTTAAAGCAGGGAAAACAACGAAGCTTTCCGACTTAAAGAAGGACTTATCTTGAACTTTGAAATTCATCTGAGCAACAGGGCGAAGAAATTTCTGAAAAACACGGATAAAGATCTATTTGATAGAATAGTGAAAAGACTTGAAGAGCTATCAAAAGACCCTTTTCCTATGGACTCCAAGAGGGTGATAGGCCAAAAGGAAAAAGTCTTCAGAGTTAGGGTGGGAGATTATAGGATACTGTATGCTGTGTTTTTAGAGGAAAATTCACTACTGGTTGTTAACATAGATAAAAGGTCCAAAGTTTATAGGAAATAGACCGAAAAATATCACATCCTCTCCAGAACCCTCAATCCGAGCGCATACATGCCTTCTCTCATAACCTTTCTGAATGCCTCAACCATGTTCAGCCTAGACGACCTGAGCGGCTCAGGTGCATCTATTACCCTGTGGTCCCTGTAAAACTCGTTGAACTGGGATGCCAGATCCCTGAGGTACTGCGCCACAACATGAGGTCTTCTTTTCTCAGCGCTCTCCCTTATGACATCTGGGAATTCAGCCATTTTCAGTATAAGTTTATGCTCACCCTCTTCCTCATAAACCATTTCATCGGAGAATTCCCCTGCTTTCCTGATTATGCTGGAAGCCCTTGCATAGGAGTACTGGATAAAGGGAGCGCTCTCCCCCTCAAAGTTTAGTGCGTCTTCCCACCTGAAAACCATCTTTTTCTCGGGCTGAACCCTGATTATGTTGTACCTTATAGCGGATGTTCCTACAGCCTCAGCTATCCTTTTCATCTCCTCTTCGCTAAGATCGGAGCGCCTCTTCTTAACCTCGTGATATGCCCTTTCAACAGCTTCCTCAATCAGGTCATCAAGATACACAACCCTTCCCTTTCTGGTGCTCATCCTCCCCTCAGGAAGGCCGACGAATGCGTAGAAAACAACCTCGGGCACCTCATATCCCAATATTTCAAGCATTATTCCAACGGCTTTTGACTGGAGCCTGTGGTCCTCTCCCAGAACATCTATGAGATGGTCTGCCCTATTCAGTTTGTCAATATGGTATGCAACATCTCTGGTTGAATAAAGGCTCGTGCCATCAGACCTAGTGATAAAGAATCTGGTGTCCTTCCCCTTAACCCCGTATTTCCCTAGGTCAATGTAGAGAGCCCCGTTCTCTTCTTCCAGAACCCCTTTCTCTTTAAGACCATTCACCACCTCATCCACTTTTCCTGAAAAAACTATATCCGACTCATAGGCAAGGTTGTCCAGATCTATGCCCAGCCTATTCAGGCTCTTTAAAATGCCG
>JALSOU010000130.1 GCA_026986305.1 Thermoplasmata archaeon
GCAAATGGCGAAGGAGAGGGGAATAAGCCTTGAGGAATTCGGCAGGCTTGCTGAAAAGGATGAGTCCATAGACAGGGAGCTGGACCGCAGGATGATTGAGATTGCTAAAAATAGAGAGGACATAGTGATGGATGGAAGGCTCACAGGGTACATGACCTATAAAGAGGGCATAGACGCCTTCCGAGTGTATGTCACAGCCGATTTTCCTGTGAGGATTGAGAGGATCGCCAATAGAGAGGGCAAAGATAGATCTCAGGTTGAGAGGGAGGTTCTGGAGAGGGAGCGCTCCGAGTACGAGAGATATAAGAAGTACTACGGCTTTGATATAAGAGATACGAGCATATATGACCTTGTTCTGGACTCCACCCACATGTCTCCCGAGGCTCTTGCTGAAAAGCTACTGCACACAGCAGGGATAAAGCATGCTCACAAGATATGATGGCATACGGTCGGGGCCATACGGAAAAAAACCTGAAGACAGGAGCGTTGAGGAGCTTTTGAGGTCATCTGTTGTAATAATAGATAAGCCCTCAGGCCCAACGAGTCATCAGGTTTCTTCATGGGTCCGCCAGATACTTAATGTGGATAACACAGGGCACAGCGGAACTCTGGACCCACATGTTACAGGCGTTCTTCCCGTGGCAATAGGCAGGGCCACCAAGGCCTTGGAGGTTCTTTTGCCCTATGGAAAGGAGTATGTTGGAGTTATGAGGTTTCACTCAAAGGTCTCTAAAAAGGACATTGAAGCCATATTCAGGGAATTCACAGGAAAGATATATCAGACCCCACCTGTGAGGTCTGCAGTCAAAAGGAGCCTGAGGATAAAGGAGATTTACAGCCTTGAACCCCTGGAAATAAAGGGAAGCTATGTGCTTTTCAGGGCATCTGTTGAATCAGGAACATACATCAGAACTCTGTGCCATGACATGGGTGAGGCCCTTGGAGTTGGGGCTAACATGGTTGAATTGAGAAGGACTAGGGCGGCACATTTCACCGAAAATGAGGCAATAACCCTCCACGACCTGAAGGATGCCTACGAGTTCTACAAAGAAGGGGATGACAGCTATCTGAAAAAAACCCTCCTTCCCGCTGAATCCCTCTTCTCATCTATGAAGAAGGTGGTGGTCAAGGACACAGCCGTGGATGCCCTTTGTCACGGAGCAGAGCTATCTGTGAAAGGAATAGTGTCTGCGGATGAGGGCATAAAGAAAGGGGACATAATAGCGGTTTTCACACTGAAAGGTGAGATTGTGGAGAGCGCAGTGGCTGAGATGAACTCGGTGGAGATGATAAAGAAAGGAGAAGGAATAGCTGCTAGGCCCAAGAGGGTGTATATGGAGCCAGGCATCTACCCGAAGGTCTGGAAATAGCTGTAGTCTGTGATTTTCATGGCTCCTTCCCTCAGTATTTTTCCATCAACTACATCAATTATGGTGGACGGCATCTTGTATTTCGGAGCTTCACCCTCAACATAGAGAACATCATGACCGAAGATTCTCTTTATTTCCGCAATATCCTTCATCTCCTTCTGTCCATGCATGTTTGCGCTCGTGGATGTAAGTGGTCCGCACTCCCTAAGTATTTGCAGAGCGGTTTCGTTATCAGGCACCCTTATCCCTATTTTTCCATCCTTGACTATGTATTTCCACTCGCCTTTTGCTCTGGCTATGATGGTGACAGGTCCGGGCAGGATCTCTGAGACCCATTCAGGAAGATAAGCGTAATTCTCAGCGCTCTCAAAGGAATCAAACGCAACGCTCAAAACCCTAGGTTCCATTCTTTTAAGCCTGAATATCTTCTCTATCGCTTCAGTATCAAAGGCATATGCTCCCAGCCCATAAAGGGTGTCGGTGGGATAGACTATGACCCCGTGTGATTTCAGGTGATGGCATATTTCAGTGTTCACAGCACCTCCTCCAGAATCCTATCAACGGATCGGGCATCCATTTTTATCCCTTTATACCAACGGGATTCGCGGAGCGCTCCTCCTATTTCAAGATTCTCCTGAGATTGTGAGAAGTAATTTCCTTTTTCCATGTGGTATTCAGCCAGATATTCCTGCTCTGTTTGAGCTGGTGTAGGGACGAATATGGCTTTCTTTCCCAGAATTGCCAGATCCATTATTGTTGAATACCCAGACCTTGATAGAACAATCTTCGCTCTGTTCATCACCTCCTCCCTTTTCTCCCTCGGAAGATATGTATAAATCACAGCGTTTCCCTTTCTGTACTCCCTGTATTCCTCGCTCTTCCCAAGGGTTATCACTGTATTTTTAGGGAGATCATCCATCTGCTCCATGATTTTTCTCTCAAATATGCTCCTCTGGGGC
>JALSOU010000131.1 GCA_026986305.1 Thermoplasmata archaeon
AATATTCGGAGCCATATTCCTTTTCCTAGGAACACTTGGAATTCTCAGGCTTCCAGATGTTTACAACAGGCTTCAGGCAGGAACAAAAGCCACAACCCTAGGTGCTTTCAGCTCCATAGTGGGAGCGGGTCTCTTGAAGCCTGAGTGGTTTCCAAAAGCCCTCATAATAGCCGTTTTCCTCCTTATGACCAACCCAATAAGCAGCCATGCCCTTGCCAGAGCCAGCTACAGAAGCGGTATAAAGCTCTGGAAAGAAAGCGTTGTGGACAAGTACGGGAAGCATCTAAAGGAAAAGGAGGGGAAAAAATGATGGATGTGGCAATTGGATTTCTCATAATCGTGATGATAATCCTAGGAGTTTACGCTGCTGAGACAAAGGACCTGATGTATGCTGTGGTGGCCACGATGGCTGTCAGCCTGATAGTTTCCCTGCTTTTCTACATGCTTCAGGCCCCTGATGTGGCAATGGCTGAGGCAGCCATAGGTGCTGGACTTTCAACGGCCGTGTTTGTTCTCGCAATAAAGAAGACTGAGAGGTATGAGCATGACTAAGAGAATACTTTCAATAATGGCGCTCGCCGTGATTCTCTTCGCTCTCTTTGTGGTAATGAGCAGCACCGCACCTTTCGGTGTGGACAAAACCACTGTATCTCATCGATACATCTATCAGGGAGTAAAGGAAACAGGATCAGCCAACCTTGTAACAGCTGTTGTTCTGAATTACAGGGGATTTGATACCCTTGGAGAGGTGACAGTGCTCTTTGTTGCTGCAACAGGCGTCGGTGCAGCTCTTTACAGCATAAGAAACCCTCCCAGAAAGAAGAGCAAGGTTGAGGCCAGCCTTATAGTGAAAACCGCCTCAAAGCTCCTATTCCCAATGATGCTTCTCTTCGGAGCTTATATATTCATACACGGACATCTTACTCCGGGTGGAGGATTTCAGGGAGGCGCAGTCATATCCACAGCCTTCGTGTTCAAATATGTCTCAGATACCAGATACAGCATAGACCACATCGCATTCACAAAGATGGAGAGCGCAGCAGGGATGGTGTTCGCAGGTCTTGGAATCACAGGTCTTATAATTGGAGGATACTTCCTCATGAACATACTTCCCAATGGAACTCCGGGAGATCTCATAAGCGCAGGAATTCTTCCTATAATTTACATAGCCATAGGAATAAAGGTCGGTGCTGAGCTAACTGGAATACTGGACAGGATGATGGGGGTGGAATCCTGATGTTCTACTTCGCATCTGCTGCCCTTATTGTCATAGGCATATACATGCTCATGGTAAAGAAGAATCTCATAAAGATGATAGTCGGACTGAGCATAATGGACAGCGGAGTAAACCTCCTTCTAATCTCCATAGGATACATAAAAGGAAAGACAGCTCCGATAATCCAGCCGGGAGTCAGCCCTTCAAATGTTGTGGATCCGCTCCCACAGGCCCTGGTTCTCACAAACATAGTTATAGGAGTCTCTGTGACAGCTCTGGCTCTCTCCGTTGTGATAAAGGTATACAAGCACTACAGATCGCTTAATTCATCTGAAGTGAGGGATATGAAATGGTGATAAATCCGTCTCTTATGATAGGAATTCCTCTGTTTATAGGATTTCTGATACCTGTGGCCAAGCTTGCAGGAAAAAGCCTACCTAGATACCTATCTGGAGGTACCATACTATTCAACCTGATAGCTTCCATATTTCTTCTGGACTCTGCGCTGAAATCCCCTGTGGTAGAATACATGGGTGGGTGGAAGCCGCCTTTTGGCATAGTCTTCTATGCAGGGCCTCTTGGCTCCATGCTCGCCCTCCTGATATCCACCATCTCAATGCTCACATGGATTTACCTTCCTGAGTACATAGAAGGTGGAGATAAGGAGAAGTTCTACATGCTCTACCTCCTGCTAACAGCAGGGGCAACAGGCATGGTTCTCACAGGAGACCTTTTCAATCTATTCGTTTTCACTGAGATAACATCCATAGCCTCATTCTCCCTTCTGGCATATGCCAAAGGAAAGGATGAAAAGGAGGCGATGGAAGCAACGATAAAGTACATCATCATAGGCTCTCTGAGCTCAGCATTCTTCCTCATAGGCATCGCCATGCTTTACAGCGTAACAGGTACCCTCAACATGGCCGACCTCGCCCATAGGATAAAGAGCGCTGACCCGAGAGCTGTGAGCCTTTCCATGATGTTCATCATAACCGGCTTAGGAATTGAGGCTGAGATGTTCCCTCTGAACGGCTGGACTCCTGATGCATATACCGGAGCGATACACCCAGTGAGCGCTGTCTTCGCAGGCAT
>JALSOU010000132.1 GCA_026986305.1 Thermoplasmata archaeon
GGTAGCTCTGTTCCGCATATAGGGCAAACTTCAAGGGCATCGTCGTATATCACTTCTCCACAGGTAGGACAGACCCTCTCCATCTTCAACCTCCAGTCTTCTCCTCAGCAAGCTGCGCCAGCCTGTTGCTGTGTCTTCTGTGCACATATATCCCTGCTCCGGTACCTGCCGCTATAACAAGGGAGATTCCCAACGGCACAACTGGGTTCTCAACCACCGGCGGAATCTCATATTTTGATGAAAAAGGTCCGCTGTACTCGCATTTATTGGATTTTTTATCAAATGCTTCAACATGGATATAATATCCGGAAAAAGGCCTAAAAACGAAGGTGATTTTCTGGTATGTTGCGTTGAACCAGTCCTTGCTGCTGACTGAGGTGAAGGGGAATCTCATAACATCGCTTTCACCAGGTATCAGATAATTTGATGAATCGGAGAACAGGTCCACTCTGTTTCCACTGCTGTTTGTCATATACTGCTGGTAAAGAGCGCTCTCCACCAGATTTCCATTCATATCCGTCACATTCACATAAACCTTCCAGATATCCTCCCATCCGTTCATATCTGAAACCTCAACCACAACCTGAATCCTCTCATCAGTATCAATTATCTTTATATCTACAAATGTGGGTGGGGAATTGTATATGCTTATCTCTGCCCCACGCACAGAGGGTGCAACTATGCCAGAAATTATAAAGAGGGCTGTGAGTGCGATAGATAACCTGTGCATGGTTTTTCTCTTCATTTTCTATTCCTCTTTTTCCTTCCTTTTGCACCGCCATATTTCTTTTTATTTTTATCCTTTTCCCTTCCTTCTCTTTCGGAAATCTTTAAACGATTATATATTACAAATACAGCCATGACAATTAGAAAAGCCGCTGAAATAGCTACCCCCACTTCATTTATCCCTTCTCCTTCATTACCTATTGTGGGCACAATCGGTGCCTTTCCCACAGATATGGTTGTTCTGGCACTGGAACTTTTGTTTCCAGAGCTCAGGGTGTATTTTAATACAGCATTTACTTTTTCCTTATAGCAGCGCACAACCACCCTTATCTCCTTTTCATCACCACCACGCAATTTAAATTTGATAGATACTGTGGAAGATCGAGTGCTGTTGTGCCACACCCCATCATAATAAACGCCTTTTATCAGCAGGTCTTTAGGCGTTATGTTCAAGTAGGCAGTTCCGTTTCCAGATAAATAGAGGGTGAGGGGAAGGACTTCGTCAAACTTCGCCACCTTGCTTGGCTCATACTGGAGCTTGGCATTTCCTATGTCTATTATATCAAAACCCGGACGGACCACCTTTATTATCACCTTTACAACGGCGGAGAGCGCTGTTTTAAAATACACATTCTTCGTGCTCATCAGGTGAAGCGGAACAGCCCTTATGTGCTCTTTGACTTCAATAATCTGAGGAGACCAAGGGAGGGAGTTCAGATATATTCTGTGGTACTCCTGAGAATCTGGCAATAGGACCCTGCTCATGTTACTTATGTTTAAAGAGATCATCTCTGAGTTATAAGCAAATATGCGAAGAGGGAGATTTCCGTGATTTATTGTCCTGAAATAATCCCCTTCCTCTGGTTTTATATTGGTACCCTCAGTTGAAGGTGAAATGGAAAAATGAAATACCGGAGTGCTCGCTGCGAAATCAACCGTTGCGATTTCCACATACACATTGTCCTCTATTTTCCTATCACTGCCGCTCAAAACCAGCAGGACCCATATTTCTCCACCAGATTTATTAGATCCTTCTGCATCTGAGCTTATCCATATGTGGAAAGAGAGCTTGTCCTTTGATGCAGCACATGAGCTCAGATTTATGTATTTTCCGTAAAGGTCGTCATAAAACATCCCATTTCTGTATGACCACTTGTAATAGCTCTTATAATTTTTTTCTGTAAAATTTGCATAGTACATAACCACTGTGACATTCTCAGAGTATCTGGGCACAGTGAGGTTTTGCTCAACTCCAGCCACGAATACCTTCATCCCATTGTGGTACTGCTCATTTGCATCTGGTATGAAAAGAAGGTAAGCCTCACCCCTATGGCCTAAACCTGATGAAAACTGAGGCATGAACAGGAGAAACATTATCACCGAAGCAATCAGGAATTTTTTCATAGTCTCAGTAGAGAAAACAAAAAGAGGTATAATAGGTTTATGGATAGCTTATCTCGTAGGTTATCGTGGCTGTGAAGTGGTCTTCAGGGGTTCCAGATGGGACTTCCACCTTCCAGCTTACCGGTGTGTAGACTGCTGTTGTGTTTCCGTATTCAAGTCCTGCC
>JALSOU010000133.1 GCA_026986305.1 Thermoplasmata archaeon
GAGGACGCAGATAGAGGAGAGCGAGGAGGACATTGAGATTGAGGACCTCATACCTGATGAGGATGTTGTGATAACCATAACTCATGGGGGATACATAAAGCGCATAGCTCTTGAGACATACAGGCAGCAGAGGAGAGGGGGCAAGGGACTCATAGGGATGGACACAAAGGATGAGGACTATGTTGTTTCAGTTCTGACAACGACAAACCACAGCTATCTGCTCTTCTTCACAGACAGGGGAAGGGTGCACTGGCTAAAAGCATGGAGGATCCCTGAAAGCGGCAGGAGGTCGAGGGGCAAGGCCATAGTGAACCTTATTCCTGCGCTTGAAAAAGGGGAGAGAGTGAGCGCTGTGATACCTGTAAAGGACTTTTCCAATGGATACATCGTTTTCGCTACGCGCAGAGGAATGATAAAGAAGACCGAGCTGAGCGCATACGGAAGGCCTAGGAAGGGCGGAATCTGGGCCATAAAGCTTGATGAAGGGGATTCAATTGTGGATGTTGTTCTATCATCGGGAGATGATGAGATACTCATGGCAACAAGAGATGGCAAGGCAAACCGCTTCCACGAGTCCGAGGTAAGGCCCATGGGAAGATACACCAGAGGAGTCACTGGAATAAGGCTGAGAATGGACGATGAAGTGGTATCCATGAGCATAGTGCATGAGGATTCCATACTACTGAGCGTGACGGAGAAAGGCTACGGAAAGCGCTCCTATGCCAGAGATTACCGTAAAACCCACAGGGGAAGCCACGGAGTAATAGCCATGAAGGTAGGAAAGAAGAACGGAAAATTAGTGAAGGTTCTGGATGTAACGGATGTAAATGAAATCCTTGTAACGAGTAGGGAAGGCATGGTCATAAGGGTGCCTGTTGAGGAGATTTCCATACACGGTAGGGCCACCATGGGCGTGAGGATAATGAGGTTGAACGAGGGAGACATGGTTGTGGATGTGGAGCCCCTTGTTGAATAGGCCAGATAGGTGGTGATTTGAACACATATTTCTGGATAAAGATCGCAATCCTCCTCTCCGTGGCCTTCATTCCCCCAATACTTTACCTCAGGTGGATAAGGAATGCGGAGCGCTATGGAAGGGACCCGTGGTGGGTTCTGGCCAGCATATTCCTATGGGGCGCTGTAACTGCCATAGCCATTTCCTTTATTTTAGAGATGTTATTCATGTGGGCATACGGGGAGTACTTCAAGAGAACTTATGAGATACTACAGAGGCATGAGAATCTAGATACTCTCATTTTGGCATGTGTAATAGCCCCATTTGTTGAAGAAGGTGCCAAGGCTCTGGGGGTTTTCTCAGCCCGCCACCACATAATTGAGATTGAAGACGGCCTTATATTCGGAGCTGCGGCAGGTCTCGGATTCGCAGCCACTGAAAATCTTCTATACGAGTATGCGGCTCTTTCAACCTATGGGATCGTTGCATACATCATGCTTGCCATAATAAGGAGCGTTTCATCAGCGCTCTTACACGGGAGCGCCACCGCTGTCAGCGGATATGGCATAGCAAGAAAATGGCTTTACAAACGCTCCTTCATCCCTTTCTTCCTTCTGGCGGTTCTTATGCACGCATCATTCAACTTCATAGCCTCCCTATCGCTTATATTTGAAGGGACTGCCATACCTCTTTTCGGCCTGATTCTGGCCATAGTCTTCGGAGTGAGCGCAATAATCGTCATAAGGAGAAAGGTTGAGGAACTAGATTATTTAAGAAGAACAATAAAAAGATAAAAGGTAAGTTAAACGGTTTTATTTCCTCTTTTTCTTCCTCAGTACTGTTGTACCGACAATCGCAGTGATTAGAACTGCCCATACCATATTAGAGAACTCTGGAACAGGTTCTATGTCGCTTCCTAGATTCCTCGTGTATTCCTTTTGCATCTCTTCTGGGGAGATTTTGTCTGTTAAATCACTGTGGCCTTCCCAGTCGCTCATCTCAAACCATATCTTCATAGTGGATGGATTTCCCAGCATGTTCAGCGAGACACTCCCCTCCATCCTGTTTGAATCCTTTTTAACTTCTATTCCGGGAGAGTTGATTTCCATCCACCTCTGTCCGTCCCAGTGGTACAGCTTACTTGATAGTATTTTGCCTTCTTTCCCAAGTATTTCTACATAGTACCTCTTTCCGTCGGCGTTTATATGTATTCTGAGAACATCTTCTCCAGTCGGTGTCGGAGAAATATGGGTTATGTTCTGGTTTGGCACGCCTTCAACATATCTTTCTGGAACAAGGACACCTGCCATTATGTCTTTTCTTACTCCTAGATAGAAGTAAAGATTTCTGGTGTCGTTCTTCCCATCATATGACCTTATGTCAATATGTGCTGGCAGAGCACTGTCTTTTGGATCTGTTTTAGGTTCTGTCCAGTCACCGAAGGCCCCGTCAATTATTATTCCGGAAGGATGGCCAAGATATGCCCTAAAAGGCTCACTCTTCACCCTCAAAATTGCATCGGAAGGAGATACTATAAGCTGAGTCACACTCAGTGAAAGCAGGGTTCCATTAGGCCTTGAACCTGATCTTGGAAGAGTGCCCCATATCTGGTATGTCAGGCGCTCTCCGGATTTTATACCTTGGTTAACAGCCAGCCTTCCTTCTCTTGCCGTTGAAACAGCATTCCCATGAGAATCTTTGAGAATTATATCTGTAAATCCTGAGTAAGTTATACTTATAGATTTTATGCTAGCATTTCCGCCTGTGGCAAATATGCCTACATCCATTATAGGTACTTCACTTCCATTCATGGGATATATGTCTTTGGCACCTGAATACCTCTCTGTTTCAAAGTATATGGATGGCTTAGCGCCTATATTCACGCTGGAAACTTCATAATTTCCGTGGGAGTCTGAGGTGTAGAAAGCGATTCTGTAATCTTTACTTATGGATTCTGGATAGAAGGCCATCTCAATCTGATTGCCTTGGCCAGCTACAAATAGGCTTCCGAAAGCGCTCCAATTCCAATCAAAGCCGCTTCCTGAATACACATAGGCTCCGTGTGGACCTATTTCCCCATCTTCGCCGTATACCTTGCAGAGGTAATCTGCCCCTATGCCGTTTATTCTATAACCAGTTGCCGCATTATTGTCCGCATCTACAAAGGCATAGATTCTGTTTCCAGACTCTGAGAAGAAGCTCTCTTTGCTCTGCAAATATATGTATAGGCCTCCATCTTCAACCTTGCTGGCATATTTCACCATATCAAGGGGGTTAACAGCGGCTTTAAATTCATCTCTCATCATGCTCTCCTGCCAGTCTGAAAAGTCTCCATCAATCCTTATAACCCCTTTTTGTGGTAAGTACATCACATATAAGGCACCAGCTATGAGAATTAAGGCTATGATTGCAGCAGCTATGGCTGGAACTCTGGACGCTTTCTTTTTCACAGATGGTTTTGGAGATGGCTTTGTTCCATTAGTTACGCCGGAACCGTTTACCATCCCTCCTTTCAGTCCATTAGTCAGCCCCTTCTCCTTGGTTAGGCCATTGGTGAGTCCATTTGTAAGTCCTTTTTCCTTGCCATTTTTTAATCCCAATCCGTTTGTTAGGCCACCCCTCAGTTCTACAAGGCTTTCCTTTTTAGGTGATGATTTTTTCTCCATAGGTTTTTCAGTCACTTTTTTGCTAGGTTTTATTTCTCCCATTTTCTTGACGATAAGATCGTATTTAAATTCTGATCCGCACTCATTGCATATGAATTTCGTTTGAGCTTCCTTCCCACATACTGGGCATTTATAGGTAGGTTCCAACCCCTCAAGACTTTTTAGGGTTATATCTGTCCCACAGAATGGGCAGATTATATGTGGCTGCAACTCACCACCGCAAACAGGACACGCCATCGATTCCTCAGGTTCCACTTCAACACCTCTATGAGCCACATTTCAAATGTTTTATTTAAAGTTTTCTCTCGCGTTTTCAAATGCCCTGTTACTGCTTTTTACTTTCTCTTCCATTTCAAGTGATACTTAAAGTCATAAGGCGAATCCGGCTCTATATATTCCACAGTTCCTTTTGTTCCTGTTATCTCCATTATCCCCATGAAAGCACCTTTCCATGAATATTTGCTGTATTGAGAGTACTTGTTTTTGATCGAATTTTTAAGCGTTATAATGGCTCCATCATCCGTCTTTTCCAATATGAACTCACCATAGTTGAAAAAGGTGTAATATGTCTCTTTAGCTCTTTTCAAGAATCTGTCCATGGACATAAGAGAAACCAAAATATATGTGAATATACCCAAATCTTTGGTAGCATACTTTCCTGCCTCTGTTGTCTGTTTTTCTCCTTTATTTTCATATATCCACGCAAGAAGTTTTTCTGGTTTTTCGAGAGGCACCCATTCAGCGTCTTTAGGAAACCTATCCACTCCAGCAAATCTCATAGCATCCTCCAGCCCAGTAACCCCCCACTTTTTCTTTATAAATTTCAAATATCCGTTTATCACAGCTCCTTTTGTTTTTGGTGCCTCGCTGACCATGTTATCTGCTCTTCATTCCAGCGTGATATAAAACATTTTCTCTCATTCCCATTTCGCCTTTATAAGACAATCCTCATCATTTCCAGAATCCAGAACTTTAACTTCTCCCTTGGTTTTCGTAACTTCCATGACTCCCATAAGAGCTCCTTTCCACGAAAGGCATGACATTTCTCCTATTTTAAACCCTTTTAATCTTATGGTGGCTTCGTTCCCTTCTTTGTTTATTTCCACCCCATTTCCTTTAAAAAGAAGGGATGAGATGTTATTTTTCACCTTTTCAAGCATCCTCTCAAAACCCATGACAGACGCGAATAAAAAGCGGAAGTCTCCGCCCATGCCCCTGATCATCCATTTTCCTGCCTCAACAACATGCTCTCTGCCGTGGTTCTTTTCAATCCATTCCAGAATCATATATGTTTTGGACAGACTTATCCACTCTCCGTCCTTCGGCTGTTTTTCAATGTCAGCATATTTCATGGCTGAATTCAGACCCAAAACGCCCCATTTTTCCTTTATAAATGCGAGATAGCCATTGACGATAGCTCCTTTAACCAGCCTTTCGTCCATGTGTCCTTTTTTCTTTTCCATATATATAAAGTTTTCGAAAATTTCACTATTTATTTATTTTTATTTTAAATTTCAAATCATCTGGATTTTCAGCATCTAAGGTCTCTATTTGTCCATCTGTTTTTGTGATTTTTAGCAAGCCTCTTAGGCTTCCTTCAACAAAATACTTGTTGTATATGTTCCAAGTTTCCCCATATGTAGGTTATGCTGTATGTTTTATCGCCCATTTTTTCAGTCACTATGCCCCCATAATTCGACATAATTCTGTATTTTTTGTCTGCATTTTTCATTATGCTGTCAAAACTCATTTTTGATACAAGAATGTACATGAATACTCCCATGTTTGTAACAGTGAATTCTCCGGCTTCTCTGGCTTTTTCAGGACCTTTTTTCTCTCCTACCCACTCTATCACTTTGTTCATTTTTTCAGCAGGAAACCACTCCCCGTCCTTAGGAGCCTTTTTTATTCCAGCATACTTCAAAGCTTCTTCCACACCATCTCTACCCCATTTCTTTTTAATGAATTTAAGGATAGCGTTTAGAGAAGCACCTTTGACGACTTTTTCTTCAGGCATGGTTGTGGCACTTAGCAGTACTATAAATATTTTCCCGAACACTAATCCCTGTGTTTCACTTCAATCTCTTCCAAATCTTCCGGAACAATCACATTCTCAAATACCTCTTTAGCCTCTTTTATTATTGGTTCTGGCCTTTCATATCTCGGGCTCAGGTGTACAAGTGCCAGTTTCAGGGCTTTAGCGCTCCTCGCCAGCTCTGCCGCTCCTTTTGCAGTTGAATGCCCGAATTTACCTGCTTTTTCCATCATCTCTTCGGTGAATGTAGCCTCATGTATGATAAGGTCTGCATCTTCAGATGCTTTTAGAAAGGATTCGCAGGGTGCTGTATCTCCTGAATAAGTTATCTTTATCCCTTTCCTAGGTGGCCCTAAAACCATCTCTGGACTTATAATCCTGCCATCTATATCTATGCTCTGCCCTCTCTGAAGCCTTCCGAAAAGCGGACCTTCTGGAATTCCTAGCTCCAATGCTCTCGCTTTGTTGAACTTCCCCGGCCTTTCATCCTCCTGAAAGACATATCCATAGGCTGGAACATTGTGGCAGACCCTGACAGCTTTAACTGTGTATCCATCTCCTCTAACGAGCTCATCGGGCTGGAGATCATGGGCATATATGCGAAAGTTTGGTTTAAAATATCCCAGAGAAAGCAGGGATTTAACCAGATCTATTGTTCCTTTAGGACCATATATATGCAGCTCCTCCTCTCTGTCGTTCAGGTTCATCGTCTGCAAAAGCCCTGGAATACCGAGGAAGTGGTCTGCGTGGAAATGTGTTATGAATATCCTCTTTATCTTCATGAAACTTATGTTGGTGTAGGTCATCTGCCTCTGTGTGCCTTCTCCGCAGTCAAAGAGTATGACCTCTGATTTGAACTGTAAGGCTACTGACATCACATTGCGATATTTTGTGGGCCACGAGCCTCCTGTTCCTAGGAACACCACCTTCATAGCTCCACAGTCTCCTCTCTGGCAGGTCCGTATGATATCATCTTTATCCTAATTCCGGTTTCCTTCTCTATGAAATCGAGGTATTCCCTAACATTGGAAGGCAGGGCATCCATACCCTCTTCCTTCACTTTTTCCCACTCTCTATCGGTCATGTTCCAGCCCTCAAATTCCTTGTAAATCGGGGAAATCTTACCGATATCTCTGAGATTCGCAGGGAAGTTATCCACCTTTTTTCCATCTATGTCATAGGCGTACGCAACTTTAACCCTGCTCAGCCCCTCTAAAACATCTATCTTTGTTATGGCTATGCTTGTGGCACCGCTTATGCGGAGCGCATGCTTCACAACCACAAGATCAAGCCATCCGCACCTCCTAGCCCTTCCAGTGGTGGTTCCAAACTCGTGCCCTTTTTCGCACAGATGCTTCCCTATCTCGTTTTCCTGCTCTGTTGGAAACGGCCCCATTCCAACCCTCGTGGTGTATGCCTTAACAACTCCGATTACCTCATCTATCTTTGAAGGAGGAATTCCGCTTCCTGTTGAGGCTCCGCCACCTATGGTGCTGGAAGAGGTTGTGTATGGATATGTGCCGAAGTCAACATCCAGCATTGCTCCCTGCGCTCCCTCAAGCAGTATCTCTTTATCCATGCTCATGTGCAGGAACTCCACAGTATCCCTTACCATGTCTTTCAGATATTCTCCATACTCGCTGTATTTCTCGAAGACCTCATCAACATCAAGCCTTTCAGGGATTCCATATGCCTCAAATATGCGGTTTTTAAGCTGGATCAGAAATTCCAGCCTTTCCCTGAGGGTCTCAGGGTCTATCAGGTCTCCCATTCTTATTCCGAGGCGTGCGATTTTATCAGAATAGCACGGCCCTATACCTCTTCCAGTTGTTCCGACCTTCTTTTTCCCTCTGAACCTCTCCTCTGCGCCATCCAGTATCTTGTGGTAAGGCATTATCACATGGGCTCTATCGCTTATAATCAGCTTGGGCTCTATTCCCCTTTTTCTCAGCTCTTCAATCTCATGTATGAGAACCTCAGGGTCCACCACAACTCCATTACCTATGACACTGATTTTGCCTCTCACAACTCCTGATGGAAGAAGGTGGAACTTGAACACATCATCTCCTATCTTTATCGTGTGTCCTGCGTTGTTTCCGCCCTGATATCTCACGACGATATCCGCTTTTTCACCGTAGTAATCAACCACCTTTCCCTTTCCCTCGTCACCCCACTGAGTTCCGAATACCAGTTTAATTGACATGTAGGCCCGATAAAAGCGGGTGTGAATAAAGATTGCGGTTGTGGAGGAATATTTTTAGAGAGGGGAATTCTGTGGTGTGAAAGCTCACATAAGGGTGATAGGAATAGATGACGGCCCCTTCACTTTCAGCGAAGATATGGTGATATTCACAGCAGTTCTCATGCGCCTGCCAGCCTATGTTGAAGGCATAGCCATCGGGAAGGTGAGAATAGATGGCAGCGATTCCACGGAGCGCATTGCGGAAATTATAGGGAGAAAGAGGTGGGGTTCCCTTGCCCACGCAGTACTGATAGACGGCGCCGCACTAGGAGGCTTCAACATAGTGGATATAGAAAGGCTGAGTGAAATCGCAGGATTGCCTGCCATAACTGTAACCTCGGATAGGCCAGATATGGAGCGCATAAAAGAGGCGCTGAAGCACCACTTCAACCGCTGGGAGGAGAGGTACAGGATGCTGAGCGAAAGGGAGATTCATGAAGTGGTTATGGAAGATGGCATGGTATATATCTCATTTTCAGGCATAGATTTGAAGGGTGCGAAGGAGATAATAAGAAAATCTGTGGTGAGAGGGTTAGTTCCTGAAGCAATAAGGATGGCTCACATCGTTTCAAGGGCTGTGAAGGAGGCTGAAAATGAGGCTTTGCAAGGTGAGTGAGGAGGACAGGGAGCAGGTGGAGGAGATTGCGAAGGGTACATGGAACGGTCATGATTACTTGGCAGATGTTTTCGATGAATGGGTGAGAGATGGGGGCTTTTACTGCCTTAAAGATGATGATGGAACCATAATAGCCCTTGACAAATACACATGGCATGAGAACGGGATAATATGGCTTGAAGGGTACAGAGTGAGGCCAGAATACAGAGGTATGGGCTATGGATGGAAGATGGTGGAAGAGATGAGCAGAATAATAGAGAAGCTTGACTGGAGAGCGCTCCGCTTCATGACTTCCGAAGCCAACAAGGCGAGCATGCACATAGGGGAGAGGATGGGATTCCGCATAATTGCTAGATACCATTATCTAACAATGGATGTGGGCTATGAAAACAAAAAATATGAAGGCTCTGGGGTTCACAGGCTAAGTTCTGTGGAAGAGGCAATGGATTTCATGCTCTCCTCTGAGGAATACAGGGCCAACAAAGGCCAGTATCTCGCCATGTGGACAGCCTATGATATAAGTGAAAAGCTCATAAGGTCCGAGATTGAGAAGGGCAGGGGATTTTATGTGAAAAATAATGGAAACATAGGTGCCATTGCGTTCTTTTATCCTTTTAAGCCCAGAAACACCCTGAGCATAGCGTTCATAGGTGGAAGGGAAGAAGGAGTGAGGGAGCTTTTGAGGTATGGGATTCAAGCAGCAGTGAAGGGTGGGTATGAGAGATACACGCTCAAAACCGCATCGGAGCGCATAAAAGATGTGGCCCTGAGTGAGGGGATGAAAGAGTCCGATATAGGCATGGCCCTGCTTTATGAGAAAAGAAGGCGGTAAACCTTTATATCCTAGATGTATGGGGATACGATGTCTGATGAGAGAATAGACTACTTCCTTAAAGGATACAAGAAAGGGCTAAAAGAGGCGTGGAATGAGATACTCAAAGATGGGGGGTCTGGATATTCCGTTACAGAGCTCAGAATGATGATTAAGAGCAAGATGGCGACCATAGAGCAGAGGGCAGATGCTC
>JALSOU010000134.1 GCA_026986305.1 Thermoplasmata archaeon
CATGAAACCTTGAACCGTATAGGAGCTGCCCGAAGACCTTGGGTATATTGCGTCTCACAATTCCCGGACCATTGTCCTGTATCGCTATCAGATACTCGTTCTTCTCAACCTTCTTTATTTCAACCATAATGTCAGGCAATATGCCTGCTTCCTCACATGCATCCAGAGCGTTGTCTACACCCTCTTTAACTGCAGTTATCAGGGATTTCACAGGGGAATCGAAGCCCAGAACATGCTTATTCCTCTCGAAGAACTCTGATACAGATATCTCCTTCTGTTTTTCCGCCAGAATTTCAGCTATGTTTTCGTCCAGCATCGCCGCAGAAAAGCCCACTTATGATATAAGGATTGCGACAATGCTCAGAACACTGCTAAAAAATATTCAAAAATTTTACCATAAAAGAAATTTCTCAATACTGTAAAACTTATTCAAAAATTATACCATACTTATTTTTATCTGAAAAATGGCCTGTTTTTACGAAAAATATTTAAAGGAAATCGGACATTGAGGTGATGATGGCTGATACCGAATTGCAAAAGGTCGAGACCGTGATGTTCCAGATAAGCCATGGCGACGGAGTCGGAGTCAGCCTGATGTGGAAAGATGGGTCTCTCTATCTCTCTGTATCTAAAATAATGATTACAGATGGGGAAAGGTGGTACGCGGTACCTTTCGAAGATCTCAAGGATGTTAGCGCAGGGGATGAGGGGTACATAAGCCTGAAAATAGATGGCGCAGAAATAAAGATAAGGGGGGAGAGCGCCGAGAGACTGATGGCTTTCAGACATCTTTTGCTCCCCCTTATAGAAAAAAGACCTGAGGATGAGGAGATTTTGGAAGAACTTATAAAGATGATTTTGCTTGGTATAAAAGACAAGAGGGTAATAGCTTCCCTCCTTAAAAGAGATGTATCTGCAATAGAGGATGCCATGAAAAAGGCTGAAAAACTCGGATATATTGATGGGGGCAGGGTGACAGAAAAAGGAAAGTCGATTCTCTCGGATGAAGAGAAGGAGATTATGAGAAAAGCGGGGGTGGATGTTTGACCCATTTCAGAAGCTTTGCCCAGCGTGTTGCTGCTCTGGACAAGATGACTTCCCTCGAAACAGGCATTTCCACCGCAATAAAGATGTCGAAGGTCCCGAGAAAAGAGGTGAAAAAACTCCTGATAGCCAGAGACGAAAATCAGGTGAGAAATACACCCCTATTTCAGTTCATGCAGATGATATTCGATGAGATCGGTCTTGGAGGCCTAGATATAAAAGAGGTGGGTAGATTTTCATATGTATTTTCAGTAAGAAACTCCCCAATACCCGCACTTATTCCGGATGCAAAGGGAAAAACCTGCTATATAACAGCAGATGCTCTCTCCGCTTTCTTTACAAAAGACCTTGGGATTCCCGCATCGAGCGAAGAGATAAGGTGCATAAACGAAGGGGCTGAAACATGTGATTTTCTAGTAAAACTCAACGCAATACAGGCATATCAATCAGTTCTAGATGAGATAGACAAAGACATCATAGGGTTGAAAATAAAAAAACCTTCCATTGGTGTTGATAATATCGCTGAATCTCTGGATATCGATGAAGAAGAGGTGAAATACAGGATAGAGACGCTACAGCACTATGAAATTCTGGATGAAGAGCACAGAGTAACTGACATTGGAAAGACCTATTATCGGTTTAGAATGGCTTTTCCTGTTTCCGAGGAGGACTTCGACCCGCCGTGGCAGATGATAAAGGAGATATCTGCTGCAATAGCTGCTGCAAGCTCCTTTGCAGAGGCGATGAGCGAGAGAGTCAAAGAAGAAAAGAAGGTTCTTAGTCCTGAAGAGGAGAAGAATATAATAAATCTGGCTGAAGAAGCCAAGAAAAGCAGAAGCTTCGCTGAACTCCTTGCGAAGCAGATAAATAAAGAAGAAAAGGAGGGATAAAAATGGTAGAAAGGGTTAAAACAGGAATATATGGACTGGATTCCCTCATAGAAGGGGGAATAATAGATAAGAGCGCGATAGTGATTGTGGGTTCCAGCGGTACTGGTAAGACAACATTTGCCATGCAGTTTCTCATGCACGGCATAGACATAGGAGAACAGGGACTGTATGTAACAATGGAAGAGAGCCCTGAACAGATAATGAGAGAAGCTAAGATGATGGGCTGGGATATGGAAAAGCACTACGAAAAGGACCTGTTCTTCATACACCTGAAGGGTAAAAACTTCAAGAAGATGATTGAAGAGCAGCTACCTCAGCTTGTTAAGGTAAGGAGCGACTATGACATAAAAACGAGAGTGGTTATAGATCCGATGACTCCTGTGATATGGGCTACCGAAGACAAACTCATGCAGAGAGAGCTCATAGGAAAGCTGTTCTACACACTCAAAGAGCTGGGTGTGGTCGTGGCAACGGTTGAAGAGCATGCCAGACCGGGAGAGACTATAGGGGAAGATGTCCTTCTACCCATATATCTGGCCGACGGTGTGATACATCTTGAATATTATCCAATCGGCGGAGCTTTCAACAGAACTATGAAGATAATAAAAATGAGGGGCACAGCCCACGGAGAGGATGTGTATCCATACATATTCGCAAGAGGCGCAGGAGTGATTGTGAGAAGCAGTCCTATGGAGGTATCGGAAAAGGAAGGCAAGAGCTATGATGAAATCTTCGATGAGGCGATAAGGACTGCGAAACACCTGAAGGCTCCGGAGTATGTAGTAGAAAAACTGGAAAAAATGAAGGCTGGGTGGACATATCCATACTCTCCAGAGGAGGCGATACAGATAATATTTGACACATACAACCTTAAATGAGGGATACTATGGCGCTCTCCCAGAAAAAGGTCCTTGACCGGAGACTCGAGGCGGAGAATGTAACCCTGCTTAAGCATCTGCTATCCATGGAACTCAGGAGACTTAAGACTGAGATGGGCTGCGATATGATATTCTTCATGGGTGTGGATGGAAGGACATTCTCCTCAGATGTGCCGTTTCACCTCGATGTGAAGCAGTTCTACCTATTCAATCTTCTCAAGGCAAATCTGACGCACATATGCAGCCAGCTCAGCTCCGAAAACCTCAGAATAGCCATAGAGCAGTATAGAGAAGGGACCTTTTTGATATCTGGAGTGGGGGACAAAGCCTTTCTGGCCATGGTGTTCTCAAAACCCATACTCCCAACAGAGTTTCAAAAACTGATAAACGGAGCTATAAAAGGAAGCACAGTGATAAAGCACATACTTGAGCTGAAGCCCATAAGAGAGGACATACTACAGCAGTATCCTAAGGAAGTCAGCGAAGAGCTGAGAAAATTGAGCAGGCTTCTCTTTGTGGAGAGATTTGACCAGACAAAACAGTACAAGAAAAACATGGAGATACTGGAGTTCATAAAGAAGAAGCTTGCAGATGTGGTTGGTGTCGGGGCTGTTGATGAGATAGTTACTGTTACCTTCAACGAGCTAGGCACCACCGCCCCGTATATGACGGATCAGCTCTGGAGGATATTCCTTGAAAAGGTAATACAGAAGCATGTGAAGGCGATAAGCGGAGAGATAATGGCGGATGAATGTTATAGGACATGGATGCCTGAGCTTGAAAGGAAGCTAAAGAGCTTCGTGTGATAACATGATAAATGAAGAAGAGGCAAATGAGATTAAGGAAGAAATCGAAGATGAAAATGACAAGGCAGAAAGCAGCTCTGAGAATGAAGAGCCTGAAAAAAATGAGGAGCAGGAGCTGTTGAAGGATCTAGAAAGCATAAGGGAAGAACTTGCCAAAAAGATAGACAAAGCAGAGATTGAGGAGATTAAAGCTTGGAAAGCCGAGGTTCTATCCAGAATTTCATCCATTTCCGATGAAATAGAGGGACTTAAAAAAGAGGATGAAAGAATACTCAACAATTTCCGCGAGTTTACCGACATAATAACGAAGAAAAACGAGGACATTATGAAAATAGTTGAGCAAAAAGTTGATGCTGAGAAGCTCAGGCAGTTCAGGAAAGATGTTGCGAAGATAGATAAAAAATTAAACCTTGTGATGGAAGAGACAGGCTTCGGGGAGATTTTGGATGTTGCTAAGATACCCCCAAACATACTTGAGATAGTGTATGACAGCACCCTCAAGGATGTTACAAACGCAATATGGCAGGAATACGGGCCAGTGGCTGAGAAGATAATAATGGGTGTTCTTGAAGATATACGGATGGAGACCAGCGGCAGCGAGATGTTTTACTTCGATGGTAGGTGGATAAGAACAAGGGATGTGGCAAAGAACATAAGGAGAGGCATGATATCTGCGAGGCAGCTTCAGGACACATACGAAGCGCTCCTCAGAAAGCTTCTTGACATGGTCCCCGGCCACAAGGCAAAGAACTTCAGAGCCATGATAAAGCTGAAAAGTCAGGAGTACACAGTGGATAAAACCACACTGCTTTTGGATAAATTTGAGAAGACAGAGAAGACCATTATGATGCTAAACGGCATGGTTTCAGGCCTTGCTAAGAACCTCAACAGCGAAACAGAGAGGCTGAGAAACGCTATTGAAGATCTTTCTAAAAGGGTGGACGAGGAGGTGGAGAGGCTGGATAATAAGATCGAAGAGAAGATGAAAGAACTTAGAGAATACAATGAAAGGGAAATCAGAAAGATGAATGAAAACATGAAAAAGAGAATGGAAAGTATGGAAAAAGAGATTATTAAAAAGATGAGGGAAATCACACCTACACCTGAAGAGACTGGAAAGGAGGAAAAATTATCGGCTGAAAAGCTCGGTGAGGAGGAGAGGTTCATATACTCAGCGATACCTGCTGAGGGAATAACACTGAATAGGCTCAGGAAGATTACTGGAGAGATGATTCAGACGCCTCTTGAAGAGATTTTAGAGAGGTTGGAGAGCTCTTCCCTGATATATCATAAAAAGAGCGGCAGGGGCGTAAAATATTATCCTCAATCTGAGGAAGTAAAAGATGAAAAAGATGTAAAAAATGAAATGAAAGAAGAGAAAACAGATAAGAACAGGGACAAAGTCCAGAAGTCTGAAAAAACAGAGGTGATTAGCGACTCTTTGATTAAAGTGCTAAACTCTGTTCCTGAGAACGGATGTACACTTAACAGATTGAGGAAAATTATCGGAGAGTCCATGAATTATGAGGAGATTCTAGATGCGGTCAAAGAGCTTGTTGAAAGGGAATATCTGGTCGTTACGACCAGAGGAAGACATACGATATATATGAAAAACGAGGAAAAAATAAAAGAAATAGGAGGCGAAAAAGATGCTTGATGTGGCGCTTGTATCGCTCATACAGGATATGAGCGAGAAGGCAGGAGTAGAAGGAACGATACAGTACTGGCTAAGGGTCGGTGAAAATCTGGCTAGGAGAATGGGGAAAGAGGCCTATATGGGTTGGCCTTCATTCAATGTGGCTCTGCGAGAGGGAAGGACTGCCTTCTCCATAGAAGGTGAAGTGACTGCCTTGACAGACCTTGCCATAACTGATGTAGATGGAGATGTGGTCGGATACATATACGCACTCAGGGAATGCGTCTTCAACCCGACAATAACGAGAATAAGGTACAGTGTAGGAGAGGTTCCTGAGGCCGACAGACTTGTGGCTGAGGAGTACAACAACAGCATACAGGATACAGCGGTCTGCAATTTCTGCGTGATACATCAGAAGTTCAGGGAAGAGGTGGCAAAGAACATAACCGTTGCAGGGCAGCAGCTTGAATGTCTTCAGCTTGCGGACAGAGGGTTCACAGGAGAGACGAAGATTGCAAGCGATAGTCTGAAAAAGATAGGAATAAACGAAGAATATGTCAGGAGCTTGCTAAGGAACTATGCCTGTGTGTATGCGATAATAATGCACGGAGCCAGACTCAGAGGAGAGGAGGAAGAGGCATGAGAAAGAAGGAGCTTGTAAAGGATAACCCTCTGGTTGATGTAGCCGCCTACCTTTTCCTAGAAGACATCGCCGACAAGCAGGGAGCAGCGGGGATGAACACCTACCTCATGAGCCTCGCAGCAGCTCTGGCAAGAAGCATGCCTGAGGAGGAATACGATAGCTGGGACAGCTTTGTGGAAGCTCTGAAAAACGGAGACTCCGCTCTATCTACATTTGAAGATGTTGAGATGCCCACAAAGCACTGCGTCGTGACAACAGAATCCCCGTTCCTGAGAGGCTGGCAGGAGTACACCAAGAGGATAGGTAACTTCGCAAGCATACACTACGAAGTGGCTGAGTACTACAACTCCATGGTTAAACCCGGTGCCATAGACAGTCAGGACATAATAATACAGACATACAGGTCTGAGATGGCCAAGAGAATAAGGGTCGAAGGAAAACAGCTGAGGGTCGCCCACATAGCCACAGTTGCCCCTGATGGAACAAAAAAAGTTGCACCTGAGGAGTGGCTGCCCATACTTCTGGAAAAGGCAGGGATAACACAGACAATGCTGAACATGATAATGAGGAACAACGCAAGCGTGTGGATCGTATATACAGAATAAACCCTTTCTTCATTTTTATGGTGAGTTCTTGAGGCTTCTTTACAAAAATAAATATCAGTATTACCAGCTCGAGAGAGCAAACGATGTGGAAAAGATAAACATACCTGAAGAAGAGGGGGGTTTCGATTTTTTTCATGGTCTTGGGATAGTGGGTTATGATAAGGCTTTCAAGATGTGGCTAAGAAAATTTCCTAGACCCATACTTATCGTTGCCATAAAAGATAACAGGGTTGTCGGGTGGATATTTGTCGAAGAATGGCCAAATGATTCCAAAGAAGGCGCTCCTGTTCATGTGCTCAGAGCAATAGAAGTGCTACCTGACGAAAGAAGAAAGAGAATAGGATACACTCTCGTCATACTGACTCTAAAAGAAACCATCGGTTATCTCATAACAAAACCTTTAACAGAGGAGGCAGAGAAGTTCTTCAGAAAGATAGGTTTCATGTCTCCTGATGAGTTCAGAAATCCCCCTGTAGACCTCACAAAGCACCCGAAATACATGATTTTTCCGGTTTATAAAAGAGATTTTGTGATAAAGGATTTGGAATAGGTTTCGGTTCATGTTTATAGAAGCGGCTCAAGCCTTATGTATGGCAGGCCTTTTTCTTCGTCCACCACAACAGCATATACCGGAGTTTTAGGCTTTACCCCATAGAGGCATAGAACCCTATCCTTCACGAAGAGCTTTATGTATGTGTCTGCCAAATTCGTTATCTCCTGTGCTAGCTTCAATCCTGGCCTCACAGCACACATGCCTATATCCTCAGTTTTCTTTGTTCTGGCAACTGTTTGCAGCACATCCCTTATAGCTATGGTATCTCCTCTAAGGTATTCTATGGTGTCGAAGCCAGCATAGTCCATTATCGGCCTGTTTTCCTCTCCTCTCAATTCCCTTATGTTTTCAGCATACATCTCATAGACTTCCTCGGCGTCCTTTCCAAGAAGTGGGAGAACATAAGGCCTCGGATCATCCTCGGTGAAGTAATCCACTATCCTTATGTACTTTCTTGCGTATTCCTCGGCTTTCCCACCCATATACTCCATAGCATCTTTCATTATGTTATCAGCTGTATCTCCTCCGACAAGAACCCCAAATATTCCCCTATCATTGGTTACAAAGTTAAGCCATATGGGCCTCATTATCAGATAATAATCCAGAAGGGAGACATTTGGTCCCAGTTCTACCACATTGTAGCTGCCTTTTTTAAGTCCACCGCCCAGTATTCTGTCCAGATCAGGGATTCCTGTGCTGTACATTCCATCTTTCTCTTCAACTGGCTCCCATAGGCTTTTTTTCTCAGAGCTGTTGTCCTCCATGCTGAAACTCCTGAACTTCCCATTGTTCAGCGTGAATATGTATCTGGGCTGTTCAATCTCTATGGCCCTTAGCTTTTCAAGGGAGATCTCCCTTATCCTTCTGGCATCAAACTCCGTATAATCCAGCTTGACAACACCATCAACCAGATACTCAAGCTCCGGCGCCTCATCTTTCTCAAGTACGAAGATGACATCCGTGTTTGAATTCTCCACTAGGTCTTTTTGAAGCATGGTTATGAAATCCTCCGCATCAGTCCTGTGCTTGTGGGTTAGACCCTCTATGCTATCTATTACAACCATGGCCTTTTCAGGAAGTATGGTATCTATCCTATCATACGTGTACTCAATCTCAGGTATCCTCCCATATTTGGCAAATATCCTGTTCATCCATGTTCGGTCCGTCTTTTCTGGTGGTGCTGAATCCATGTTTATGTCTTTGAGGAACTTCTTGGCGCTCTCTATCTTCTCCGCTTCCTCTTCGGGAAGCACGGGAGCTATCCTCTTTCTCCTTCCATAGAGGCTTTCGAGGAGGATTTTTCCAGCATCAACTATCTTTCTCCTCATTTCCTCCTTTTTCAGCCATGGAAACTGCTGGAACAGAGCCTCATCAGACACCCTTGTGGTGAGATAGAAGCTTGATTCTGGTCTTCCGAGGTCCTCCATTATTTGGAGCGCAAATGTTGTCTTACCAGTACCTGCAGGCCCCTTTATCAGAAGAGATCGGCTTCCATTCAGGCTAAAGAACCTCTTAACCTCATCAGGTATGTTTGTCTCCTTCATTTCATAACACCTCTTAACTCCTTAGATGCCTTTTCACAGGCTTTTGAGAGCTCTTCACTCTTTTTATTCGATAAAACCACAAATATATTGTCTTCATTGATTTCCGTTATTATCATCACAGAGTCCTTTGAAGTCGAAATCACTTCCATTGGTGGAGAAGAGTTGAACTCCTTATGTAGAATGCGAGCAGCGCTTATTATCGCAGCTGATAATGTAGAATAAAGATCGACACTTTTTTTCTCTGTACCGAACCAAGCTACAGGAACCCCTCCTGTGGAGCTTATGACGCATGCATTTGCCCCGCTTCGCTTGAGGTCTCTAAAGACATTTTCGAATGCTTTGCTTTTCAAGTTATCCCCCTTTCTTATAGGAATATGTAACTGATATTTAATTTTTCTGTATTTCTGTTGGGTCATCTTTTTATCGAAGAAATTAATCGTGGCACATGCGTGTTCTAATTCATATCTGCTGCGCTCCCTGTTTCACCTACCCGCATAAAGCTCTCCTAGAAGAAGGGCATGAGGTTGTGGGTTTCTGGTACAATCCCAACATACATCCGTTTGAAGAGTACAGGAGAAGGCTTCAAACATTGCAGAGATATCAGTTTCTAACCGGTGCGGAGATAATATACAGGGACGAATATCCTCTTGAGGAATTCCTCACAGGCATGATTCACTGGATGGATGAAGGGAAATCAAGGTGTGAGTACTGCTACAGGGTTAGGCTGGAAAGAACCGCGAAAGAGGCGAAAGAGATGGGTTTTGATGCCTTTTCCACCACCCTAACCCTCTCAAAATACCAGCCCATAGCTCTCATAAAAAAGATAGGCATGGAAATCTCAAAAAAATACGGGATTCCATACCTTCACAGGGATTTCAGGGTTGGGTGGAAGGAGTCCATAAGGATATCAAAGGAGCTG
>JALSOU010000135.1 GCA_026986305.1 Thermoplasmata archaeon
GGATGAGCCCACAGCAAATATAGACCCTGTGGGAACTCGAAAGGTGGAGGATCTGATATATGAGCTGAAAAAGGAATACACCGTTGTTCTTGTAACTCATTCTCCAGCGCAAGCCGCCAGAATCAGCGATTATGTGGGCTTTCTCTATCTAGGAAAGCTCATTGAGGTTGGAGAGACTGAAAAGATATTTGAGAGCCCTGAGAACGAGATGACTGAGAAATATCTCACAGGGAAGCTGGTATAGGTGATAAAATGAGGGAAAAATTCAGGGAAGATATGGAAAATCTGAAAAAAGAACTTGAAGAGATGGGCAGTCTGGCAGTAGGCATGCTTACAGATGCGGTGAAAGCGCTCAAGGAACAGGACGCCGGTCTTGCAAACGAGGTTATATCGAGAAAAAAAGAGCTTGCGGATATGGATGAACGCATAGAAGAAAAAGCTCTCACAATGATAGCCATCTATCAGCCCATGGCAAAGGACATGAGGACGATAGGAGCGGTGCTTAAGATAATAACCTACCTCGCTAGGATAGGCAGGTATGGGAAGGATATCGCGAAAGTGGCTATTGAGCTGTCTGACAAGCCCCATATTGGAAAAATGGTTGAGATACCGTATATGGCGGATGTGGTTGCAGGAATGGTCCGGGATGCTATAAATGCCTTTAAAACCGAGGACCTCTCTCTTATAGAGAATTTCAGCGAAAGGGATGATGAATTAGACAGCCTGAGATATTCCATATTCAGGGAATGCCTGACATACATGATGGAGGATCCGAAGAACATAACGCGATGCTCGCATTACATAATGATCGCCCGTTATCTGGAAAGATGTGGTGACCATGCATGCAAGATAGCTGAGAAGGTTTATTATATGAGCACTGGAAAGCGCATAGAGATAAAATGAGAGTCCTCTTTATCTGCACCCATAACTCAGCCCGCTCCCAGATGGCAGAAGCCTTTGTTAATGCGCTCTCAAAGGAATGGAAGGCGGAGAGCGCTGGCACTGAGCCATCTGAGGTAAACCCCTATGCCATAAGGGTGATGGAGGAAATAGGCATATCCATGGAAGGTCACCGATCAAAGTCCATTGAGGAGTTCAGGGGGCGTGAGTTTGACCTGGTGGTAACTGTATGCGACCACGCTAGGGAAACCTGCCCGTTCTTTCCCGGAAAAAGATATCTTCATAAGGGATTTGAAGACCCTTCACAGATAGAGGGGAGTGAGGAGGAGATACTGGAAGGATTCAGGAGAATAAGGGATGAGATAAGGGAGTGGGTGGAAGAGAAGTTCCTCTGAAAGATTTATGGTGAAACAACAAAGTTAAAATAGCCCCTTTTCATCCCAGAACACAGCAGGCCGCGGTAACTCAGTTGGGAGAGTGCCAGACTGAAGATCTGGAAGTCGCCGGTTCGAGCCCGGCCCGCGGCACTTAAGGTGATTCCTTGACTGTTGAAGGTCTAAAAAGGAAGAAAGAAGAAGAAACAGAGAAAAGGGTAAGGTTGGTCCTTCTAATAAGACTCTCACAGATAATAGCCACAGTACTCATGGTAATAGGTTTCCTCTATCTCATAGTTATCCTTTATCTGAAATATTATTCATAATAAGTTCTATGGCTTCTTCTTCCATGAAATGGAGTTTTCCCGGTATTATGAGGCAGTGCAGAGGTTGTCCGAAATCTCTTTTCAAGGCATCCTTGGCTTTTCCGCACCACAAACCCGGATAATCAGAGCCTGCTCTGGAAACAGCACATACGAGGGAATTCTCATTAAAAGTTTCATCTCCCAGCTCTTTGCCCATTTCTAGAAGAAGAGCGACCGCTTCAGAAGGACTCATATATCTGCCGTGCTCTTTTATGTCTAGAAGAAATAGGGTATGCAGTCCCATGCTCAGGTTGTCTAGAAGGACTTTGTATGGCGTTGTGGGTCTAAAATTCTCCTCGGGATAGGGTATGGAGCCTGTTTTTCCGAATTTGTATGCTTGAAGGCCAAGGAGACCTGGAGCTGCGCTCACTATTGAAGCCCCGTGTATTATCCTAACATCTATGCCTCTCTTAATAGCCTCTATTCTCAGGTCAACATGGGTGGTTGCCACCATAGGGTCTCCTGCAGTGAGGAACACAACATTTTTATTAAGAGCTTCTTTCAGAAATTCCCTCTTCTGCTCCACATCCTCCCTGCTCAGAATCTCAATCCTCTTCCCGTAAAGATCCTCCATTTCCTCTATGCTGGCCCCCATCAATTTGGATGTGTAGAATTCCA
>JALSOU010000136.1 GCA_026986305.1 Thermoplasmata archaeon
CTGCGCTGGCTCGCCCTCCAAAGAAAGACATTCATGAGAAAGAAAATCGGGCTTACCTGCTCGCTCGCAAATCTTAAATCCCTTTAATATTCGCAAATCAACAAGCGGGGATGGCCCAGCCCGGCAAGGCGACGGATTGCTAATCCGTTGGGCGTATGCCCACGGGGGTTCAAATCCCCCTCCCCGCGCTCCTCGGAGGTTCATGGCCTTAGAGTGGTGCTATGAATTAATGCCGTGGGGGTTCACGAGCATCGGAAGATGCGAGCAAGCCTTCTGAGGATAGAAGGCGTAGAATCCCCCTCCCCGCGCTCCTCGGAGGTTCATGGCCTTAGAGTGGTGCTATGAATTAATGCCGTGGGGGTTCACGAGCATCGGAAGATGCGAGCAAGCCTTCTGAGGATAGAAGGCGTAGAATCCCCCTCCCCGCGCTCCTCACTTCGTTCTTCACGCAGGGAGGTGTTACTCCGTTCTTTTCTTCGAAAAAAGATAAGCATCCCATCCACCTTACGATTTAAGAAAACTTCAATTCATTAGAAACCCAGATGTTGTGTAAAATCGTTATAAACTTTACATTATTCCAATATTAGATTCTATCTATAGACATTTTCTCTTTTTTCAATCTTTAAGATAATTATTTTTTTCTCTACAAATTCAACACGATATACAATTCTCCATCCTCCAATTCTTATACGGTATGTATTAAGTATGCCTCTCATCTTTTTTATATCGTATTTTTCCACAGGAACTGGCTCGTTTTCCAAAATATTAATTATTTCTATAACTCTATCTTTAATGTCTTTTGGTAGGGTTTTGCCCTTTTTCTTGCCCTGTTGCTAACTATAATTTCAAACATGATTATTATCACTCTAATAACTCTTTCAGAAATTCGTCTTTGCTTACATACTTTCCTTCTTTTATCTCCTTCAGTATTTCTTCTATCTCCTTCTTTTCATCCTCGCTTACCTCTTCTTCCTCTATATATCTGCTTATCAGAAATGCTAACTGCATCTTTATTTCCTCTATGTCTTTCTTTATCTTCACAACTTCCACATCAGTTATTGCCATGGTTCAACAATCACCTCGTTATATTTTAAGGTTTTCTCTATCCTTAGATGGCACTTCAAATAGCATGTAATGTCATTAATCTTGCTCGCCCAACTTCCCCCACATATCCAGCCTGTGTTTGCTCCTCAGATATATGTACGGTATCCTGTTGAGCCTGAGTTTTCTCTGAAGTTCTTGGTCGTTGGTCACAACCACAGCATCCAGCCTTTCAGCCAGCTCTATAACTGCGGCATCACCCATGTTCTCCGTCCTCATTATCTCGTACTTTTTAGCAAGAGAGAGCGCGGCCTTTGCCCATTTTCCACCATTTCTTCTTATCTCACCCAGAATCGGGCTAGGTACGACACCGTGAAATTCTCCCAAAAGTCTCTCTATCTCCATGTCTATGTTCACGCCGAACTGAAAAGGCATGAGAAGGGCGTTGGCATCAAACACCACATTACGCATGAAAAAGGAAAAGATATGGGGTTTAAAGGTTTTTGCGCCTGTATGTAAGAATAGCTACGGAGAGCGCTCCCAAGAAGACCAACAGCTCAAATCCGGGTGTGGAGCTTGAATTTTCCTTGTTTTCATCGCCATTTCCTGTTCCATCATCATTTTCTCCACCGCTGGAATTTCCTCCGTTTTCACTTCCACCGTTCTCTGTTCCGCTTTCTGAGCCTCCGCTTCCACCGTTGTCTGGAGACTCCCCTATCTGATATAGTGTGCTTCCACCTTCCTGAACAGCGTAGATCTTTCCATCAGGCCCTATTTCAGGAATCCACGATGCGCCTGTGATGTCCGCACTCCACCTTTGATTTCCAGAGCTGCCAAATGCGAAGACCTTGGCCCCATTGTGGGATCCAACATAGGAGAGAACATAGATGTTTCCTGCTGAATCCAGAATCGGAGTTGTTGCCTCACCATCTATTGAAATCTCCCTCTTTATGCTCCAGTTTTTCTCATACAGCTCATAAAGAACCGAATTGTCGCCGTTAACTCCTGTGAAATATAAGTTTCCTGAAGCATCAAGGGAAACGCCTGAGGATGAGCTTTTTCCTATCCTCATCTTTATGCCTGTTGTGTTTTGGTAAACCGAAAAGAGATATGCGTTGCTGGACGGATATCCATCATTTCCCGTTACCATCACTGTTCCGTTTTGAAGCACGGAAGGGCTGTTCAGGTACGGAGAC
>JALSOU010000137.1 GCA_026986305.1 Thermoplasmata archaeon
TATGGTGGAACATCCGCTTGAAAGGTCTATTCCATGCAGATATATGCCCACAGGGTCCATTGCAGCTGCGGAAGATGAGGGTATTGCAGTGGCGAGTAGGGTCATGTTTGTGTTAACACCTATAGACATGCTGAGATTCACACGACAATAAGCTCCTGAAAAATCGGTTGAGGCTATGAATCTATCACCAGAATCAAAAATTCCGTTTCCATCATCCTCATAGAGCCTGAGTGTTGATATGGTATCATTCTTCATGGCCCTGAATCTCATACCTGTTATGTGCACCTCGCTTCCGTATGCTCTTAAATCTATTTTAAGAAGAGCGCTCTCCTCATTTCTGTGGACTATTGCAGGCCCTATTGAGAATTCCTCAGCTCTGAGAGCCCCCTTCTTTGTGGATATTATCACATCGGAGAAATCCTCATTTCCGAAGTAATCCCTCGATGCAAAAATAACCCTTGGGTTTCTTGAGTTTTCCAGATAAACCTTTGTTTCAATCTCCCTCTGATTGTTGTTGACAGGCACTGATCTCGAGAGTGTCCATCCATTCCAGTCATCCTGCGATCTGGAAGAATTCCAGACATATAGATTATGGTTATGGGCTGTGCCGTTCCATCCATCTATATCTATCATATAATCGGCGCCTATTCCTTTTATGTAATACCCTGTGGATGCTCTTGAATCAGAGTCTATGAATATCAGTATGGAGGAGACGCCGTTTTGACCTGTCTGAAAAAGCCTTCCTGAATCCACTATTCTTGCATAGAATGCAAGCCCTTCCCAGTCCTCATACACTTTAAGAGCCTCAAAGTTTATGTTGTTGTCATAAAGCTGGTCTGTTGTGGAATCTGGATACTCTACTATGTCCTGCCAATCTCCAAATCCACCCCCTATGTTTATCTCCTTAGGAACAGGTGTTATTAGAAAACTCATCAGCAAAGGAGTTACGATCAAAAGAACTATTATCAGCACTATGGGTACAAGGCCTCTTTTCATGGACCTTTCCTCAGATATGGAATCCAAAAGGCTCTCTCCACCATTTATAAACCCATTGCCATTTACCAGACCACCGTTTATGAATCCATTGGTCAGACCATTTGTCTTTCCTCCGTTTATGATTCCATTCGTCCTCCCGTTTGTCCTGCTTATGCGAATTTCACCGTTTCTATACCCTTTTCCATTGGTTAAGCCGTTTGTAAGTCCTTTTTTACTGTAAACATTGATGCTTGAGAGGCTTTTTCTTTCCTTCCTTTCTTCTTTCTCTTCTTTTGGCTCTTCTTCAAGCTCATCTTCCTCGCTCTCTTCATAAGCGCTCTCCGGTCCATAGGGTTTGTCCTTGAACAGGCTCTCCCACCTGGATACAAATTCCTTTGAAACCCCTGTTTTTGATGGCTTTTCAAATATCCTTCCCAGTTCCTCCCCCATATCCGCTATTTTCCTCCTTCTCTCTTCCTCCCCGTTTTCCTCGTATTCTTCCTCATCCTCCTCTTTTTCTTCGAGAAGATCCTCTATCTCTATATTCTCCTCTTTGCCATCTTTTCTCTGCTTTATCTCAGCCACGATTTCCAGAGGTATTTCAGGTAGGGTTTCTTCATCTTCTTCGAATCTTGCGCCGCATTTAGGACATACCTTCGCATCTTCAGGTATAAAAGCGCCACATTCTGGGCACATCATCAGGTTCTGCTCCTTTTTCCTGTACCAGAAGCCGTCTGCGTCCTCAGCGCTCTCCTCACCATTTTCCCTAGGCTCTATCTCCTCTTCACCCTCAAATACAGTGCCACATTTTGGACAGACCTTAGCATCCTCAGGTATGAATGCCCCGCATTCTGGGCATATCACCAACTTATGCTCGTCCTTTTTGTACCAGAATCCGTCTGCTTCCTTTTCCACGAGTTTGTCCTCAATTTCAAGGGTTTCAGGCGATTTTTCAATCTCTTCCTCACCGTTTAGAGGAGTTCCACATTTCGGGCATACTTTATCTTCCTCAGAGACGAAGGCACCGCATTCAGGACAGAGATATATTCTCGGAGAGGGCTCCTTATACCAGTGACCATCCGCCTCCACAGGACCCTCTTCCTGTTTTTCATGCCCCTCTATCTCCTCCTCGCCTTCAAATATAGTGCCACATTTTGGACAGACCTTAGCATCCTCAGGTATGAATGCCCCGCATTCTGGGCATATCACCAACTTATGCTCGTCCTTTTTGTACCAGAATCCGTCTGCTTCCTTTTCCAC
>JALSOU010000138.1 GCA_026986305.1 Thermoplasmata archaeon
ACCCTGCATTGGCTAGAGCATGGCAGAGCGTATAGAAGGTGCTAAACCCACGAGAATGGAGCTTCTATCCATAAAGAAGAGGATGATGCTGGCGAAGAAGGGAGATGAGATACTCACCAAAAAGAGGGATGCTCTCGTCTCAGAGTTCTTTGAGATAATAAAGGAGCGTTCTGCCGCAAGAAAGGAGGCTTTTAGAGCGTTGGAGAGCGCCAGAAACTCACTTTTGAAGGCGGAAATGACCATGGGAAAAGAATCGCTCAGATCAGTTGCAGAGGGAGTCCCTGAGATAAAGGATGTTGAAGTGAGCGCCGACAACATAATGGGCGTAAGAATCCCCAGATTCTCAATAAAGGAGCTTGAAAAGGAGCCGACCTATGGCCTCGCAGGCACTAATGCCTATCTTGATAAAGCCAGAATGGAATTCATAGATGCTCTTGAGAAACTTCTGAAACTCGCGGAGATAGAGAGTTCCATTGAAAGGATGGCAAAGGAGATAGAGAGCACGAAAAGAAGGGTAAATGCCCTTGAATATGTCTTCATTCCTAGGCTTGAGGCCACAGCCAGATACATAGAGATGCAGCTTGAGGAAAGGGAGAGGGAAGATTTCGTTAGAAGAAAGAGGATAAAGGCAATGATGGAAGGGAAATGAACCAATAGTAAGAAAAATTTGTGAAGCAGCATATATCTGCATATGTTATATTTAAATTGTTCGGTGAACACTTTCCAAAAAGTTCAAATACAAATAGACTATTTGCAGTTGTATGAGATTTACAGATAGGGGAAATGAGCTCGAAATGCTCGAAAACGCTGTTAAAAGAAAGAAATCCATGATAATCATCTATGGAAGGAGAAGGGTGGGGAAAACCGCTCTGATAAAGAAATTCATAGAAAATAAGGACTCTATCTACATATATATCCCTTTGCAGTCCGAAAAAAGCCTACTGAGATATCTTGCAGAAAGCCTTTACAGATACACTGGAAATCCGCTATTAAAGTCGCCATTCCCATCATTCAGGGATTTTATGGATTACATCGTAAATGAAAGAAAGCTAATAGTTTTAGATGAGTTTCAGAGGCTTGAAAAGATAGAAGGAGCTATTTCAATAATTCAGGATGTCTGGGATTCCTCAGAAGAGATGAGAATCGTACTCACAGGTTCCTCCATCGATATGATTCATCATCTGGCACTCTCTGGAGATTCTCCGCTTTTCGGCAGAAGAACCCTCGAAATCAAGCTTAAACCCTTTAAACCAGAGGTTGTGTTTTCTCTCGCAGGTTCCGTGAAAAAAGGAATAGAGATCTATGCGGTATTCGGCGGAACCCCAGCATATCTAGAGAACATAGACTGGAAAAGAGGCATCATGTACAATATAGAGACGCTCATAATTAGAAAGGGAATGCCCCTTTATTCTGAGCCGGAATATCTCATACGCTCTGAAACCCGGGATGCTTCCACATATCTCTCTATTTTGAGATATATATCACTTGGAAAGCAGTCCCTAGGTGAGCTTTCCGATATCCTCGGTATGGAAAGAAACAAGGTATCTTTTTATCTATCTGTACTGGAGAAGGAGATGGATATAATAAGAAAAGATGTTCCAGTTACAGAAGATCCGAAAAAATCTAGAAAAGGTAGGTACAGAATCTCTGATCCGTTTTTCAATTTCTGGTTCAGATATGTGTTTCATTATGAAAATGAGCTTGAGATGGGGCGGACTGGATATGTGTTGGACATAATTAAGAAGGATTTGCAGGGATATGTAGGGAGAATCGCCGAAGATGTTATAAGAGGCATCATCAGAGAAAATCCTGAATATGCCGGATATCGTGTAGGCTCGTGGTGGAACCGCAGGGGAGATGAAATAGACATCGTGGCCCTAAATGAAAAGAAGAAGGAAATCCTCTTTGGAGAGGTAAAATGGAGAAACAGACCTATAGGATGCAGTATAATAGACGAAGTCATGGAGAAAAAAGACCTCGTAAAATGGCATAACGAAGATAGAAAGGAGAAATTTCTCGTAGTGTCAAAGTCAGGATTCACAAAGAAGTGCATAGAAAGGATGGATTCCGAGGGAATAATGCACTGGGATTTGAGAGACGTTGAAAGGATGATATGAAAACCATTTCCTTTGGGTGGAGGAAAGGGTTGTTTAATGTTGTTTAGTTTCATGGTTTGTTTTCACCCCCTTT
>JALSOU010000139.1 GCA_026986305.1 Thermoplasmata archaeon
ATATACAGGGACAGCAGGCCTGAGATAATGGAGGAAATGCTCAGGTCTTGGAGCCACTGATACCTTCAATCTCTTCTTTTGAAAGCTCCCTCCACATACCTTCTTTCTCTATTCCTTTAAGTGTCAGCGATCCTATCCTCACTCTTTTAAGCATGAGCACCCTTTTTCCTAATGCCATGAACATTCGCCTGACCATGCGGTACCACCCCTGCTTTACCGCTATTGAAACCATGGTTTTACCATTCCTTTCCCACAAAACTTTTACTCTGGCAGGAGCAGTTTTCCCCTCTTCTAGAACCACACCCTCCCTGAGGATTTTGATCTCTTCACGGCTGAGATGCCCTTGGATTAGAACATGGTACTCCTTTTCAGGTGCATATCTGGGGTGGGATAATCTGTATGCCACATCTCCGTCGTTGGTGACTATTATCAGCCCAGATGAGTTTATATCTAGCCTTCCAACGGTGAAAAGCCTGCCTTCGTAGGGAATGAGGTCCACGACCCTAGGCTTCCCTTTCTCACGGACATTTGACGATATGTATCCTGTGGGCTTGTTTACCGCATAGTATCTGGGTTCAACAGGCTTTATCACCCTCCCATCAACCACAACCTCATCTTTTTCAGGGTCTATCTTTGTTCCCAGTTCCTTCACGGTTTTTCCGTTTACCTTCACCCTTCCTTCCAGTATAATCTCCTCGCACTTCCTTCTGGATGCTACGCCGCACCTAGCCATATATCTTTGAAGGCGCTCCTTCACAGACCTCCATGGAAAAGCATATTTTTAACTTGCCTATGATTGAACATGGAGCGCAGGCTGAAATACGGGGTTCTCAGGCTAATTCACGGCGATATAACCGAGCAGGGCGTGGATGCAATAGTGAATGCTGCCAACAGCAGCTTGATGGGCGGAGGTGGAGTGGACGGTGCCATACACAGGGCCGCAGGGCCAGAACTTCACAGGGAGTGCATGGAGATAATAAAGAAGATAGGGAGGCTTGAGCCTGGTGGTGCTGTACACACTGGCTCGGGGAGGCTCAGAGAACGGGGAATAAAGTGGGTCATACACACGGTAGGGCCTGTTTGGAGGGGAGGGAAATACAGAGAGGCCGAGGCTCTTGAGAGGTGTTACAGGAATTCCATGGCATTGGCCAGAAACTTAGGGGCTGAAAGTATGGCTTTTCCTTCGATAAGCACAGGGGCATACGGTTATCCTGTGGAAAAAGCGGCTGAGATAGCCCTATATGCCATAATAGATGAGCTGGAAAGCCATGAGGGAATTGAAGAGGTCAGAATGGTGCTTTACTCCACCTATGACTTCAAGATATATGCGGAGAGCCTTAAAAGTCTCTAAAAATATCGGTCATTATCACCATATTCTTCATAGCCATACTCCTCATCTTCATCTCCCCCCATCCTTCCCATGCTGTTCTGATTTTCACCACTGTAATCAGCATAGACCTCATTTCTGTAAACAAGATACTCAACCACATAATAGAGTATTTTAAACGAGAGACTGGCCGCCAAAAGCAGGGATATGCCCGGAACGAGAACCTCATAGGCGTATGTCTTCCCTTCATAGTATATGCTCATGGAAGATAGGAAGAAGTAGCCCCAGAGAACCAGAAATAGAGAGGCAATCAATGAGAGAGCCAGCTTTTTCTCGCTTCCTTTTTCATGATAGGCTGCTGCGGAGTATAGGGCCGTGAACGCTATTCCAAGGATGAGAACATAGGTTTCGGTGCTGTGGAAATACTTCGATGGGTCACCACCGCTCTTTGAAATGTATGAGGATACCGTATATATGAACAGCAGCGGGATAAGAACCAGAAAGATGAAGGATAGGATGCCAAGGATCGATGCCTTCGCACCTCGGCTCACTGCACATCCCTCCTCATTTCGTAGCTCCATCCTGATATGTTCTCAGTAACCTTTACTATCACATAGCTTGGAACCGCATTCACAGATACGCTGGCTGTTCTGTGCACCTCCTCACCTACAAAGGCTGTATAGTGGTCGTGGGACTGGCCCACTATGTTTCCCCCAGAATCGTAGGCTGTTATGTCTATGCTAAGATCAAGGTCTCTGCTGTAGTTGTTTACAAAGGAATAGTCCACATAGGCGCTGTTTAATGTCCTCTGAACCTCACCTATGAAAAGACCATCAAAGGGCGCTCCCCACCTGTATTGGCTGGATCTGGTGAATTCAAAGCCTGAATCGGTGCGGACCCTCATCTTTATCGGAAGGATCTCGCTGTGAGTCATGAGATAGTAGGTGTCATTGGAAGATATGTGGAATCTTAGGGATGAATTGTAGTCTTCACCTAAAGGCACCCTTTCCTCGTCATAGGAGAGCCTTTCAGAGCCGTTGTATATCTCCACAACAGCATCGGCATAGCCTGAAAGAAGCGATGATGTTGATACGAAATAGGGAACAGAGATTAAAAGTTCTGAGGAAGAGTATGAAATCCTCGTCTCATTTGCCCTGATTTCAAGCTTTTTTACCAGAGGCTCCCATTCAATATGGTTGTGGTAGTGAACCTTTATTATTCCAAGGCCTTTTACCGAGTGAGCGCTTATCTCACCTCTAACTATGAATTCTGCGCTCTCATTTATCAGCCTGTTTTTCAGCTCAGACGGTATTGAATCTAGGTTTACGCTCATATGTATGGGTTCTTTGTATATTGCCCCAGCCTTCACCACAGGGATATTGTCTGAAAATCTGGCAATCTCATAGCGGCTTTCGTTCTCATATATCCAGACTTCCAGCCCTATATCCTTTATATCATAGTATCCGCCGTTGCTTATGTTTATATATGTGTCAGCTGAGATGGTGCTGTTGCTTATGCTCCATTTCACATCATCTATGTCCTGCATCTCCACCCTAACCTTTCCCTGAACGATGGGGGCCACTCCTGTGTAAAGCATGTATCCTGATAGTATCAAGCTGCTTATGAACACGATGTTAAGCAGGGCGAGGGATTTCTTCACGCCGCTCCAATGAACTCTTTATATAATGATTTTTCTAGGAGTGAGCAGGGTAAAGAAAAACCTATATATGGGAAGGGAATAGCCAAAAAGCCCGAATAAAATGCCGCCGTAGCTCAGTGGCTGGAGCGGTCGGCTGTTAACCGACAGGTCGCAGGTTCGAATCCTGCCGGCGGCGCTCCGATATGCTGTGGTGATAATGGGAAGAAATTATGTCAAATGCGGTGTGTGCGGAGCTCTGAATCCAGAGTATGCGGACAGATGTAGAGTGTGCGGTACTGTATTTGACAGGGATAGGGCTGTATGTGAGAGATGCGGCGCATATATCCCACGCAACTCGGCTTACTGCCCTTATTGCGGAGCAGTTTTCCGTCCTGATTTGATCCCTCCTTCTCCAAAGGACAGGAAAAGCGGTTTTATTAAGGGAATTCTAACAGGTCTTATAATAGGTGCTCTCCTTTCTCTGGCTGTATTATACCCTATTTTATCGTCATCTCAGGAAGATTCCAGAGATCTGAAAAAGGAGCTGGAAAATCTCAGAGAGATGTATTCTGAGCTGTCTAATAGATATGATCTTCTCAATCAAAGCTACACATTATTGAAAATAAACAATTCTGAGATGGAAAATGAATATCAGAAGAAAGTAGAGCAGTACAATTCCCTCCTTCTAAACTACACAGAGCTTTCTGAAAAATACGATAGAATAAGCAATCCTCCTAAAGATATGTATTTCATAGTGATACTGTATTTTCAGACGAAGTATTTTGGAAATTTTCTTGGGATGAAAACTCATCAGCACTGGATAGTCCTAAAAGTAAGCGTCAAAGATTTTATGAAATACAGGGCTATGGAACACCCATTGCTGACAGACTACTCAATAGCGAAGGATTATGTTGTTGTGGACAAATACATACGGGAAATAGTTTCCATGGTTAACTCCACACTTGTGGAAAACACGAAGGAAGAGCTTGTGGACGCCCTAATGTCCGTAGCTCAAAACAAAAATGTTGATACCAATGAAAGCACAGCCTATCTCTCCGATTGGCAATACGGTACCTATTACCACATAGACCGCACATTAAAATATCCCTTGGAAACCTTGGTCATGCATTCAGGAGAGTGCATGGACGATGTCATCCTCTTCCTCTCTCTTGTAAAGGCAGCTGGCTTGGATGGAGCATTCCTATTCATCCCTGAGATGCACCATGTTATGGGGGGAGTTTATTTAGAGAAAAAACCAAACTACAGTTACAACCCTGAGAATTATATGGGATATTACTACGCTGAGATAACATACTATGGGTGGAAAATAGGGGAACTATCCGACGAAGCAGAAGGAAAACATGTTGTGTTTGTAAAAGTCGATTGATTTCTGAAATTCTTTTTTATACCGAATATATCCTGTCATGTGATTCCCGATCCGCTATCAGTTGATAACCCAGACTGGACATTCATAGCGTGGTCTGTATGGTTGGCCCTGAACATAGCGCTCTTCATATTCATAAAGGTAAAGCACCCAATGGCAAGGGCTTCCCAGAGAAAGGCCATGGACTTCATATTCTACGATGTTCTGGTATTTGGGAGCGCTGTTGCGATAAACATCGCTCTTTGGTTCCTCTACCCTTCAAATCCCTATGCCATCGCATTATGGAAAACCCTCAGGTTCAACCTCATAATCTTCCCTTATCTCGGTTTGTGGGTGGTGCTGATGGCTTTTTTCTCAGACATAGCCAGAGCTTCAAGAGGAAAGGTGGATTACAGGAAGCACGCCCTCATTTTCCTCCTATCCCTCGGAGTTGCGGCGTTTCTTTACTTCCTTCTATGACCCGAAGGAATTTAATACATAAAAGCTATTGTGCGGTGAGAATATGAACAGGCTGGCAGGAAAGAGATATGAGCCGAGCGCACATGAAAGTGAAATAGAATCTCTTTGGGAGAGGGAAAACACCTACGAAAGGTCAAAAGAGGTAAGGGCAAAGGGGAAGGACCTCTATTTTCTGGATTCCCCACACATTCCAGCGGATATGCGCTCCCCTGACGCTATAAATTCAATTCTCGTAAAGGATGCTGTGATAAGGTATCTGCGAATGAGGGGTTACAATGTAAGGGACAGGGCTGGATTTGAGGGCTTCGTTTCAGAGGCTGAGAAAAAGGCCCTTGAATCCCTCGGCATAGAGGAAGATGAGATTGATGAAATAGGGTGGGAGAAGTACTTAAACGCATGCAGAAAGGAAGCAAAGGACATAAAGGAGCAGATGGAGGGATTTTTCAGGGATTTCGGTGTATGGATGGAATGGAGGCACTCTTACACCCCTCTGGACAACAGATACATGGAAGGAGTATGGTATGCCTTTAAAAAGCTCAATGAGAAAGGGCTGGTGGACAGGTTCAGGTCGGTTTCACTCTGGTGTCCCAGATGCAGGAGATTCCTGTCAAAATACGAGATAAAATCCGAAATGGAGTGGAAAAGAGGGGTTTATGCGAAGTTTCCAATTAAGGGAAAAAAGAAGGAATACCTTGTGGTGTGGTTCTCAGAACCTTGGATGCTTGCCGCCACTCTGGCTCTTGAAGCGGTGCCTTCAAAGAAATATGCGGTTATAGTCCTGAAAAACACGGGAGACAGGGTGATAATAGGGAAAGAGGAGATGGAGAAGGTACTCAAAAACTCAGGCGTATCAAAGTATGAGATTGCCGGTGAGATTTCAGGAAAGGACCTCATAGGCCTCAGATATTCCCATCCTCTCTTCGGATTTGAATCTGAGGAAGGGGTCATAGGCCTTGAGGACATAGAGGCGGAGGACCTGAGGATAGACAGGATTGTCGCTGGGAGAACAGGTGGAGAGACAGGGATAAAGGCTGTTGTGCCAGCCCACTCCATCCATGACCTCGCTCTTGCTGAAAGGGAGGAAATTCCTGTTATGAGCCCCGTGGATGAGGGAGGAGAGCTGGGCAGTGACACGGGAAAATACGCCGGTTTCAATGTGTTTGATGCTGAATCGATAATCATAAGGGATCTGGTAAATATGGGCCTCGCCCTATCCCCATACGATGTTCAGGAGCCTGTTAGATACTGCTCTTCCTGTGAGAGCCGCCTAATACCAAGGGTCTCCGAGGAGTGGTCATTCAAGATATCTGATGTCGCAGATTTAAGCGAAACAATGGCATCTGAGGTGGAATGGCACCCTCCATGGATGCTGGGAATTGATTACGAGTGGATGCATGAAAGCCTCCCTGTTTCCATATCCAGAAAGGGATACTGGGGAGTTCCGATGCCTGTGTGGGTCTGCGAAAAGTGCGGTCACAGAGAAATAGTGGGATCAGCCAAGGAGCTTGAGGAAAAGAGTGGGGAGTTCAGGTCAGGCATGGGTCTTCAGAGGCCGTGGATAGACAGGTATTCTATGAAATGCCCCGAGTGCGGCTCAGATATGAAGAGGGTTGAGGAGATTCTCACGCCTGATTTCGTGGATGCGGCGGCCTCATGGGCACAGTTGCATTATCCTGCAAGTGAAGGGGAGTTCAACAGATGGTGGCCTTCCGAGCTATGCGTTGAGCCCCTGAAAAAGTCCAGGGGTTGGATATACCTTCAGCTGGCCATATCTGGGGCTGTTTTCGGAAAAAAGCCATTTGAAAGGGTCATAGGAACTGGAAAGCTCGATATCTCTTCTCTTGGAAACGATGTGGCTGAGATAAGAAAGACCTATGGCGCTGATGCTCTTCGCTATGTTAGTTTCAGGCAGGCTCCACCTTGGAATGCCAAGAGGATTAGAAAGGAGTGGTTTGAAAGGGCTGAGAAGATAAGGAATATGATATGGAACATCCACAGATACGCACAGATATACTACAAAATCTCAGGTTTCAGGCCTGAGGAGACAGGTCTGGAGTTTATACATGAGTACGGTCTGCCTGTGGATAAGTGGCTGATATCTATCCTTGAAGGCCTTAAAGAGCGCTACATCCACCATATGGAGAGGTACATGCTCAACGAAGCCCTCAAAGAGATTGAGAAAGGCGCTGAGATGGTTTCCAGATGGTATATGAGGGCGGCGAAAAGCAGGATAAGGTCTGCAAATCTTGAAAACAGGGAGGTTCTTGTTGCATACAGAGCGCTTCATGAGGCCATAATTACTCTTACAAAGCTTCTCGCACCATTCATGCCTTACTTTTCCGATGCTGTTTACAGAAACATGGCTGAAAAAGAGGGAAGCGTGCATATGGAAAGCATAGAGCCTCCCAACAAGCTTCTAATAGATAGATATCTTGAGATAAGGATGGACATAGCCATGGACATAATAAAATCAGGGTGGAAGGCCAGAAGAAAGGCAGGAATAGGAACGAGATGGCCTCTCAGCAGGGTTGTGGTAAAGGCCATATCGAGGGAAGTTGTGGAGGCAGTGGAGCTCTTCGGAGACTTCATAAAAGAGGCCATCAATGTGAAGAGCATAGAGGTTGTGCCGCCTGCTCAGGAATGGGAGGAGATGATTCTGGAAGTGCATCCGAATCCAGATGCCATAGGAATGGTTTACAGGCAGTGGTCCAGCAGAATTGCAGTAATGCTGAAAAACAGGCCTGCCAAGAAGATAAGGGAAGGGATAGAGAAAGGGGAGTACTACCTTGGAATAGAGGGACAGCTCGTCAAAATAGAGCCGAACATGGTCAGGTTCGTATCAAAGCTTCCTGATTATGTGGTTGAAGACGCATTCTTGGATGGGCGCGTGTATCTGGACATAAGGAGAGATGAGGACCTGATGCTTGAGGGCAGGGTAAGGGAGCTGATAAGAAGGGTTCAGGACATGAGAAAGGACATGGATCTGAACTTCACGGACTACATAAACCTCTACATAGCTGGAAATGAGGATATTGAGAGCGCTGTGGAGGCGTGGGGAGAGGAGATAGCAGAGGTTTGCAGAGCGCAGGAGATTGCCCTTACAAACGAGGAAGGTATTGAGGGAGAGTACATAGTTGAATGGTACATAGAGGGAAAGAGGGTTTTAATCGGAATAACCCCGCTTTACTGGGAGGAGATGATAGAGGCCTTTTCCAGAATTCCGGGGGTTACCAGACAGAGAGCCGAATCCATTTTTGAAGCCGGATACACCAATTTTGATGAGCTTTTAAGGGCAGAACCTGAGGATCTGGCTCAGATACCGGGCATAGGGACGAGTCTGGCAAATAAGATATCATCCTATGTTCAGTCCGAGTATTCTGAGGGGGCAGAGCTGATTCCTTCTGACGCTAAGTATGTTTGCTCAGCATGTGGAAACATCATGGACGAGCCTGAGGATATATGCCCTAAGTGCCACCTCCCCTTGCACATTAAAAAGGAAGAGGCTGAAAAGCCTGTATATGAGGAAGGAAAAGGGGAGCTTGAAGGAAAAGAGAGCGAAGAGGAGGCCTTTGTGGAGGCGGTTGGAAGCATAAAGGGAATAGGACCTTCCAAAGCTAGGGCCCTTTATAAGGCAGGATTCCACAGCATAGATGACCTTAGAAAGGCCAGTGTTGAGGATATAGCAAAGGTTCCGAAGATGAGCAGAGCGCTCTCCGAATTCCTTTTGGAGCAGTTAGGCGTTGAGGTGGCCAAGGAAAAGAAAGTTGCTGAGGAGAGAGAAGGTAGAGAAGGGGAGATGAGTGAGGAAGAGTTCGTAAAAGAGGTTTCAAAGCTGAAAGGCATAGGCCCCTCAAAGGCTAGGGCGCTTTACAGGGCAGGATTCCACAGCATAGATGACCTTAGAAAGGCGAGCGTTGAGGATATAGCGAAGGTTAAGAGGTTCAGCAGAGCCCTCGCAGAGACCATAAAGGAAGCTTATGGAGAAAACCGGTGAAAAATAGTCGTCATGGATGCTTTTGACCAGCTAGTATCCAACAACAGCTTTGAGTCTGTTCTCAACTTCATAGATGCGTTAAAGGAGGATTTCATGGGAAAGAACTGCATGCTCATGCTCCATATCAATCTGGATAGTCTTGAAGAAGGTGAAAGAAAGCAGGTTGAGGACAAGGCTGATGAGGTATTCTAGATTATCACAATCATGCCAATGAGCCCCTTCCGGACAGGATGAGGAACATCGCCAAGTACTCAGGCACCATTTCCTTTCCCTTTATTCTAAATTCATTCTCTTTTAGCCTTATTTTCTGCTTATTTTCAACAAAAACCCCTATTTTTTCATCTCCGTACACATCTGGCACAGCATCTCTAAGCGGGTTGAAATCATCCAGTTCATCCCTTTTCATTGGTTTCACAGCGAAACCTGTGCCTCCG
>JALSOU010000140.1 GCA_026986305.1 Thermoplasmata archaeon
TTAGACAAAGAGGATTTGTGGTTGAGATGGAGCTAAACAGAAAGGGTATGGGAAAGGCGCTCAAAAAAGCAGCCTCGCTTGGAAGCATATATGCCCTGATAATCGGTGAAAAAGAGCTTGAAAAGGGAAAGATTGCGCTCAAGGACCTGAACAGCGGGGAACAGAGGGAGCTTTCAGAAGATGAGCTTGTTGAGGAATTAGAGCGCTCCTGCGAGAAAGGCTAAAAGGCCTATTAACATGGAGAGCTTCGCCATTTTCTGCGATTTCCTTGCATCCACCATGGCTAGATAGGATGTGTAAAAGAAAAAGATGTCAGCAAGGCTCACTATGATAAGATATATGAGTCCAAAATCTCTGAAAGGTATTGAGCTCAGGGAAACTGCAGCCATGAAAGCTCCTGCTGCAACAATTCCTGCCCTTTCTCTTCCTATTCTTTTGGGCAATGTGATCCTGTCAACATCCCCTTCCATGTCCTCTATGTCCTTCACTATCTCCCTTCCAAGCGTGGCCAGTGTTGCCATTATTGAAAATATAGCAGTCCTTTCCATGTTTCCAGCGCTCGCTCCTCCGAAGAGAAAGAGCATGCCCACCATTATGGATATCTCCACATTTCCCAATAGACCTTTTTTCTTGTACCTGAACTCATAGGAGAGCATGAGGATTTCGGCTACGATTATGATGATCAGAGATTCAATATTTATGAAAAATCCCAGCAAAATCGGGAGAAACAGAGATATCAAACCGAGATGGAGAGCTCTCTCAGGCGCTATTTTTCCCGAAGGTATGGGCCTTTCAGGGTGATTTTTTCTATCTATCTCCCTATCAACATAGTCGTTGAGAGCATTTCCACCCCCTGTAAACAGAAAGACGACTGCCGCAGCTATCAGCACCTTTTCCCACACATGGATTATTCCTGTACCTGAGGCTATAAACGCTCCTGCTATCACAGCTATTGAGGCCATTATGTTGTTTATGGGTCTATAAAGCCTGAGATATGGGTTCACAGTCGGAAAATAGCTCTGATAGATATAGACTTCGGGAATGGAAAGTTTTGTACCATAAAATTATTAAAGTAAAACATGATGTCATTCTGATGACCATTGAAGAAGGTGCGAGGAATGCGGTTACAGTATGCATGGGTGTCAGAAGAGGGGAGCGCGTTACCATACTATCGGATAAGCCGAGAAATCAGGTTGCGAGGGCTATTTTCAATGTTTCCGAAGAAATAGGCGCTGATCCGATAATCGTAGAGCTTTCTCCATACAGGTGGGATGGTAAGGAATTGCCGCTTCATGTGGCAAAGGCGATGGTATCAAGCGATGTCATATTCGCACCGACAGAGCACTCCATATCACATACCAAGGCGAGGCTGGCCGCCACTAAGGCGGGTGCAAGGGTGGCATCTATGCCCGGTATAAGGAGCTCTGAGATGAAAGGACCGATGACCGCTGATTTTGAGGAAATCGCAGCAAACATACGGAGAATCTACGAGGCCATAAGGAGAAAGAAGAAGATAATTGTGAAAGGGAGCTCTGGAACCGATATAACCATGCAGGTAGATGGGAGGATGTGGATAACCGAGGACCATGGAATAGCCAGAGAGAAAGGAGCCTTTACAAACCTTCCAACAGGGAACCTCTTTGCTCCGATAGTGGAGAGGAGCGCAAACGGGAACATAGTTGTGGATGGAACCTTAGACAACCAGAAATTAAGAACCCCTCTTAGGCTTGAAGTGAAAAAGGGACAGATAGTCTCATTTGAAGGTGGAAAAGAAAGGGAATACATGGAGGAAAAGTTTCAGGAAGGTGGAAAAAGGGCCAGATATATAGGCGGATTCGGCATGGGCATGAATCCTAAGGCCAAGGTGGTCGGACATCCGCTTCAGGATGAGATTTCACTGGGAACTGCGCATTTTTACATAGGAGAGAACTTTTCATTCGGAGGGAAGATAAGGTCTCCTGTAAGGATGAGCGCTCTCATAAAAAAGGCTACAGTAAAAATAGGGGAAATAACAATATTGGAAGAAGGGGAGCTGGTTTTCTGATTACTTTTTCTTATACCATCCCTCAGGTAGTTCTGCACCGCATGCGTAACATATGGTTGCGTCCTTGCTGAGCATTGTACCGCAGTATGGGCATGGATATTCATCTGCTTCTCCTGTGCTTTCAGGTG
>JALSOU010000141.1 GCA_026986305.1 Thermoplasmata archaeon
CTTCAGGTGAGATTTTATCTCCTCAACCACAGGAAGGGCGACATCCGCCTCCAAAAGCGCCATTTCAAGGTCCCAGATAAGGTCCTCAAACTTCTCCTCGCTTATCCTCTTCCCTTTCTCCCCGAAGGCCTCCTCTGCGCTCTCCACCTCCACCTCTTTTGCCAGCTTTTTCTTGAAGGAACCCAGCTTCTCCTTAAGGATTTTGAACATTCTGAGACCTCTGGTACTCCTCATAGGCGTGCTGGACATAGTGAGCTAAGCGATCGTATTCTCTCTGAAGCCTGCTCAGGTTTTCCTCTATGCTTTTCAGCCCATTCTGTATGTCTTGCATCCTCTTTTCAAGGGTATTCATCGCCTCTTCAAAGTTCTTCTCCACAGATACCCCTGAACCAGCATTCACTATGAAGCTGTCTGGGTCCAGCACCGACATCTTAGCCAGTATTCCCGCACCTATGGGAACCATGACCTCATCGCCCTTCTCCGCGTCTTTGAAGGCTTCCAGTGTGCTCTTTGCAATCTCATACTCTCTGAGGGACATCTTCACGAAGTTCTTCTGCTCCTCAAGGCTCTGCATAGTAGCTTTGTAGCTTTCCAGCGCTCCAAGGGCCTGTGTAAGCTCCTCTTCGTTCATCTATTCACCTGTGACTATGTAGCGCACCACAGGGTCCTCTATCTCGTCCTTTTTTAAGGGTTTTATCTCATTTATCTTTATTTCCCTTCTTTTTACCCCGTGTCTGCTTCCGAGGAGCGCATATATTTTATCTATCGCTTCATCTTTCTTCTTTGCGGCCAGCTCTATTGTAAATGGGTTCTCCTTAACAACGCCCATCCTGAATGTGCCGCTGATCCTGTACGCCTTCATGGAATCACCTTTCCTCTGCATAAAGAGGTAGGATTAAAAGATGACGGTTACCTGCTCTCAACCCTCTCGGCATATCCACCCTCTATGAGTATGTTTGCCATCTTTTCATTAAGGTTCAGGATGTCCCCTTTTTCAGGGTAATAATAGTGTCCGTCCAGTCCAACGAAAGGCTTTTCTGAGAGCATCCTAACAGGGATGGTGCGCTCCCTCTTTATATCCCTCTTTTCCTCGCCCTTATTCTCTTTTTCCACATCTTCCACAGCCCTTTCTTCAAGCTCAAAGAAATTCACGCCCTCTTTCTCCCCATGTTTTTCCACTTCCTGAGGGGTTTCCACCTCTTTTTCTTCTATATTTTCAGGCATCTTTTCAGGCTCATTACCCTCTTCGCTTTCCTCAAAAAGCACAGGGCTTTTTTCCAGTATATTCACCTGACCTTCCAGAAGCTCCTTTTTCTTCTGCTCTATTAGGTCATGGATGGTGTTAAAAATCTCCATCTCCTCGTCTGTGAAGTTGAGAACCTCTGTTTTTCCGCCTGAGAGCTTCTTTGAAAGGGTTACCAGAAGGGATCGCATCCTCTTGCGATACACCCTCTCTCCATAGAGCATCAGGTTCTCCCTCTCCTTAATCAGCTCGTCCTTTCTCTCATACTCCGCCCCCTCTATCTCCCTGTCAAGCTCCTCCATCCTTTTCCTGAATTTTTTGTAGAAATCCCTCTCTATCGGTGGAAACTGCTTTTTTAGGAGCGCTATCATCCTAGATATGCTTATCTCATCCTTCATGCTTCACCTCGTAGCTCATATGTCGAATAGAACCTTAACCTCATTTTTCTCGGTATCCACAGAGAGCATATGGTATGTAACCGCCTTTATCTCAACGCCCATTCCGTGCTTTTTAGGGTCGTATTTTTCACCGTAAACCCTTCCTTTGAGCATGTACTTCTCACCAAGCTTTTCTATGCTCACCTTAAACTTCCCCAGAAAAATCCTCTCAGTGTCAAATAGATAAAGGAGTTCTGAAAGCCAATCAACCAGAAGCCCTTCAATATCCTCATTCTCAACCCTTACCTCGGCCTCTCCCACAACATCCACCTTATCCACATCGCCGATTATGGAAAACATGCCCAGAGCTGTGTTCTCAAAAGCCTCCTCTATGGAGTCTCCCCACGCCCTTATCCCCACATCCGCAGTGTGCTCTATTATCTCAAATTTCGCCATGCGAGGACATGGGCTTATGGTTAAAAAGCTTTTACGAGGGCATGGGTTTGGGAGTGCTCTCCATATCGGCTCCCTTTGAAACTAT
>JALSOU010000142.1 GCA_026986305.1 Thermoplasmata archaeon
TTCTATGGCCCTTTTTTCAGCCCTTTTAAGCGATGTCATTCCAACTTTCACCAGCCTTCCTGAAAAGGCTATGTAAACAACATGCTCCCTCGAGCAGAACTCAACACCGCAGATGGAACCGTCGCACTGAGGCTCAAATATGCAGGATTGTATTGGAATAATGGGTTTTGCGCAGTTTTCGCACTGCCTGAACTCCCCAACCACCGCATTGTCAGGGCATGGAATATATTCGTCGCCGTCAAATGACCCTATGCACCAGATAGTTTTGCTGGCTGAGAGCTCTATGTAGCCGTATTCGGCGATATTTATCGGTTTAAGGGAGTTTTCATGGTAAACTAAGAGAATGGGTGAGAATCCATCCCAGTCGTAGGAAATCACATGAGCGCTCTTCAATCTCACACCCCTCTATCTGTTCATGTACTTTTGCTTTCCCTTTCGCAAATATCTTTATACGATGTGCTGTTGCACGCCCATGAATCAGCTCATTGAATCTTTCAAAGGAAGAAAGGCGCTTGCTGAGCACGAAGTAAAGGAAATATTGGATAAATATGGGTTTAAAACCCCTAAAAGAGAGGTCAGAGCGCCGGGTGAGGATTTAGGCGAGGTGAAACTGAGGTATCCCCTAGTTATAAAGGCATCATCTCCTGAGATACTCCATAAAACAGACCTAGGGGCTGTGAAGCTGAACATTCAGAACTATGAGGACCTTAAAAAGGAGTTCAGCGCCATGAGAAAGAAGTTTCCCGATGCCCACATACTCATTGAAGAGATGGTGAAACCGGGAGTGGAGGCCATAATCGGAGTCATAGATGACCCCACCTTCGGACTTGCGGTGATGGTTGGCCTAGGTGGCATTTACACGGAGATATACAAGGATGTCTCTTTCAGGATAATACCAATAACAAAAGACGATGCTGATGAGATGCTCAGGGACCTGAAAGGACACAAGATATTTGAGGGGTTCAGAGGGATAAAAACCGATAGAAAGGGCCTGATAAACACCCTTATGAAGGTTTCAAAGCTGGCAAGCGATTTTGAAGGGCATCTCAGCCAGATGGACCTGAACCCTGTGTTCGTAAGGGAAAAGGATGTCATGGTCGTGGATGCAAAGATGGTGCTGAAACAGGCATGATCTCATGGCCATGAAGCTGGTCTCCCTTCTGTCAGGAGGAAAGGATTCAACATATTCCACATATCTTGCACAGAGAGAGGGATACGAAGTAAGGGATGCCATAATATTCGTGCCTGAAACAGATTCATACATGTTTCACAGGCCCAATGCCTCTCAGGCTGTGAAGATTGCCGAGGCCATGGGATTGAAACCCATCCTATGGAAAACGAAGGGCATAAAGGAAATGGAGCTGGAGGACCTGAAAAAAGCACTGGAATCTGTGGATGCAGATGGAGTGATAGCGGGAGCGATAGCATCAAAGTACCAGTTTGAGAGGGTTAAAAGGATATGTGATTCGCTGGGGCTTGAGACATACACACCGCTGTGGGGAAGGAATCAGGTGGAGATAATGAGAGAGATGATTTCAGAGGGATTCAAAATAATGGTTGTATCGGTGAGCGCATACGGTCTCGGGGAGGAGTGGCTCGGCAGGATTATAGATGAAAATGCCTTAAATGAGCTCATTGAAATAGAGGGAAAATACCGGATAAATGTCAGCGGAGAGGGGGGAGAGTATGAGACAATGGTCATAGATGGGCCAAATTTCTCTAGGCCTTTAAGGTATGAAATCGTGAAAAAGGTATGGAAAAGGGACTATGGGTGGATTGAGGTCAATCTGCATTAGGCATTCATTCCCTTAGGATGTGGGTTCCAGCCCTTCTTTTGACGGCTTTTTCTAGTTTTTCAGGTGATGTTATTATTACCTCTTCCCCCCCATTTTCAAGGAAATCTATGGCGGCCTCTATCTTTGGCCCCATGCTGCCAGCAGGGAATTGCCCCTCTTTGTAATAGGTTTTTATCTCATCAAGGGTTACAACATCCAGAGGCATCTCATCCTCTTTTCCATAGTTTATGTAGACATTATCCACAGCCGTGAGTATTATGAAAAGCCTTTCACCTATGAGCTTTGCCAGGAGAGCAGAAGCCCTGTCTTTGTCTATAACAGCTTCAACTCCCTTATATCCGTATTCTGTTTTTATCACAGGTATGCCTCCGCCACCCACGGCGATTACCAGCTCTCCCGGAGTCTTTCCAAATATTAGCCTTTTTATGGCCTCTTTTTCCACGATATCAATGGGCTTTGGGGACGGTACAACCCTTCTCCACCCTCCTCTTGCTTTGTCCTCTCTCATAATCCAACCTTTCTCTATCATCAGTCTTTTCGCCTCTTTCTCCGTATAGAATGGGCCCACGGGCTTGGTGGGATTTTCAAAGGCAGGATCATTCTCATCCACGACAACCTGAACTATCATTGAGCTGACTGTCCTCTCTATCCCTCTTTTCATAAGCTCATTGCTCAGAGCCTGCTGAATCATGTATCCTATGAGACCTTGGGATTCAGCCACGCAGACATCCAGAGGCATTGGAGGTATCCCCTCCTTGGCCGCTATTTCATTCTGCAAAAGGATGTTTCCCACCTGCGGGCCGTTTCCATGGGTGAATATCACATCGTAGCCCATCTCTATTATGTTGGCTAAGGGTTCGGCGCTCTCCTTTACATTCTTCATCTGCTCTTCGTATGTGCCTTTGTCTTCGGGCTTCAGAAGCGCATTTCCTCCTAAAGCTATAACTGCAGTCCTCATGGAAACGCACCTTTGGAAGGGGGAATGAGAAGAGCTCTCGTATAAAAAGATTTCATCCGAGAACAGTTTTCTTTTGAATAAAATTATTAACAACGACTACCGATATCTTTATAAACCATGAATGTAATAGATAATTGCATATTACTGAGAGAAGGTGAGGAAAAATGGAAAAAAGAGGAAAGAAACTGGCATTAGTGGCCATCTTGATAGCATTATGGATGGCTTTGCCGGGGAGCGCAATCCTAGGAGGGGGAGCGCTCGCAGGGAACTCGGAGATAGTCGCAAGCAACGGATTCGTACTGGGTTCTCTAACACCTTATGAAAAGAGTTATGACCCCAGCGTTATAAACAACGACAACTTTATAGGATACACAAATCAGAGCGAAAAAATAGGAATTGTCATAGGATTTCAGTGGAGAAATAACGAGCAGTTGAAGGCCTTCCTGAAAGAGGTCAATGACCCGAATTCCCCTGAATACAGGCATTTCATGACATGGGAAGACCTAAAGGATAAGTATGCTCCAAACGAGTATGTCTACAACGCTACTGTTGAATGGCTCAAGAACAGTGGGATACACATAGAGCACACATGGCCTCTGAGAAATGCAATTTCAATAGTGGACACAGTTGGAAATATAGAACGGGTTTTCCAGACGAAGTTCGGAGATTTTAAGGGAGATGGAAGCACGAGGGATGTATATTATGCTGCTCTGGAACCTCTGAAATTGCCCTCAAATCTCATACCCTATCTTAACGGAATAAGCGGTACGAACAACGCAGCAAAACCTGTGATGCACTATTATACAAGCAGCAGTACTGACTACATGACAGGAGCGGATATAGCGAAGATGGACAGGGTATTTGAGCTGTATAACGACACATCCGACGGCTCCGCAAGCTCCAAGCACATATTCGCCACGGGTCTAACTGTGGCCACGGTTCTCTGGGAAGGGAGCAGTGGAGGTTTATTTGGAGGGGGCGAAGCTGCGCCCTACGACCCCTCGGCTGTTAATTACTACTTCCACCATGTGATTCCAACATGGATACAGAATCTTGGAGTGATGTCCCATGTCTGGGGCCATGGAACAGAAAGTGACTGCGTTTCTCCTGGAAGTGGAACTGATGGCAGTGTTTCTGTGGAAAACGAGCTGGATCTTGAGATGGTCGGCACACTGGCTCCGGGTGTGGATGTTGTCTGTGTCTATTCAGATTCCTCACAGAAAAACTTCCCTGCAGATAACTACAACTACATATTGAACACATTGACACATAACACGACCCTTGTGGCAGTGAGCAATTCGTGGGGATATAACTCTGAAACTGCTGTGGATGCCACCACAATGGCTGATGTTGAGGCATTAAACGCTCTCGGAGTCACAGTTCTCGCTGCCAGCGGGGATAGCGGTAAGAATACTCCTTCTACACCTGCAACAGCAGCCTATGATGACTATGGATTTTTGGCTATAGGTGGAACCACCCCGACTCCAAATGGTGTAGATGACACCACCATAGAGGATTACGCCACCATGGCATACAACACCAATACCCAGAATCCAAGAAGCGATGAAGTTGTATGGTATAATGGAGGAGGTCTTAGCTCTTCAGGCTCACAGTGCGGTGTAAGCGGCATATACCCAGAGCCTTGGTGGCAGAATGTGACAATAGGCGCTGGAAAAGGAGGCAGGGTAACAGCAGACATCTCTTCCATGGGAGACAGGACCATGATTTACATAAGCGATGGAAGTGGAAGCAATAGCTGGAATACAGGCTATAGTGGAACATCCTTCGCATGTCCGATCGTCGCAGGTATATTTGCAGAGATGGCCGCATACGCCGGGAGGTACTTCGATGGTGAAGGGGCAAGTACAGGCCAGACCTCCATCTACGGTTTCGGTTTCTTCGCTCCAACGATATATCTTCTGGCAAACGATTATAATGTCACAAATCCTCCAAACCACCCGTTCTTCGATGTTGTCTCAGGAAGTGTTAGCGGAGCGTCTGCGCACACAGGTTATGATGAGCCAACAGGATGGGGCGTACCGAACGCATGGGAGCTACTTCACGACATAGGATTCAAGATGGCTTCACAGGAGAGCGAGCAATCGGTGGAGCAGACGAAATCCACTTACTATGATATCGACATCTGGTTCCCGTACAACTGGACGAGCGAAGTGGGTCATTTTCAGGTTAGCGGGCTTCCTCCACACACATCGTTCAGCACAGACTCCTCCTATGTTCATCCAGCAGGCAGCGGTGATAAGAGCACCGTGAGATTCACGATTCAGACTAGCAAATACACACCAACAGGTACATACACCCTAACCATAAGCGCATACACATACAACCACACATCAGGAAAGTGGGGAAACCTGACAAACAGCGTGAATGTTACCCTCACAGTATATCCAGAGCCTGTGCACTTCCACAGTGGGTGGAACCTCATCTCAATATCGTGGCTTAGAAATCCAACAGACATAAACACAGCTCTTTCCGGAGTATCATGGGACAGGGCGATGGTATATCTGAACAACACATGGCACACCTATGATATCCACAGAGATGCGAAATATAACCGTGGATTCCCTCTCATCGACAATACGATGGGAATATGGGTGCATGCGACATCAGATGGAGACTTGCATAGCCAGATGCCAGACTTCACCACCACTACGATATATCTCCATAAGGGATGGAATCTCATAGGATATCCCAGTGGAACAGTTAGAACAGCCCAGGAGATAATGTCTGGCTTCACAGGCTCATACGACTATATTCAGGCATACAATTCCTCTGTGGACAACATAGTGGATATAGGTCAGAGCGATGAGATGGAAATGACCTATGGGTACTGGATCCATGTGACATCTCCCGGAACACTCACCATAGATTGGTGAGCAAAACCCTTTAAACTTAATTTATTATTTTTAAAATAATTTAAAATAAAGAATTTTAAAATAAGCGATTATTGGGTTTTTAAAAGTCCGTGTTTTTTGCTACTCTTCCCTTTCTATCACCATGGCTATACCGTTTCCTCCACCTATGCACATGGTTGCCAGCCCTCTGAAAGCCTTTCTCTGCTCCATCGCATGCAGAAGGGTTGTTATTATCCTCGCACCGCTGCACCCTATCGGATGGCCGAGGGCTATGGCTCCGCCGTGGACATTCACCTTCTCTATGGGCATGTCAAACTCCCTTATCACAGCTAAGGCTTGGGATGCGAACGCCTCGTTCTCCTCTATGAGGTCAAAGTCATCTATGGTAAATCCTGTTTTCTTGAAAAGCTGGCGAAGTGCAGGTATGGGCCCGAGCATGGCCTTTATAGGCTCTATTCCGGCGCTCTCATACGCAACTATCCTTGCCCTAGGCTCTATTCCGAGCTTCTCAGCCTTTTCTCTTGAGGATATCACGAGAGCTGAGGCTGCATCGCTTATCTGGGAGGCGTTGCCTGCTGTAACCACTCCGTTTGGGTCAAAGACAGGCGGGAGCTTCAGGAGTTTCTCTACAGTAGTGTCTTCTCTTATGCCTTCATCGTAATCCACCACTATGCTCTCCTTCTTTTTCTTCACCTCAACAGGAACTATCTCATCCTTGAATTTTCCCTCTTTCGTGGCTTTGGCTGCCTTCATGTGGCTGTGGTATGAGAACTCATCCAGCTCCTCTCTGGTGAGGTTGTATTCCTTTGCAGCTACTTCTCCTGTTATGCCCATATGAACATCGTTGTATACATCCCAGAGACCGTCGTATATCATGGCATCCTTAACCTTGAACTCTCCCATCCTGTACCCTTGCCTTGAGTTTTCAAGTATGTGGGGGCCGCGGGTCATGTTCTCCATGCCGCCTGCCACGATTAAATCATAGTCCCCAGCCTTTATCGCCTGTGTGCCAAAGACTATGGCCTTCATTCCAGAGCCGCAGACCTTGTTTATGGTTGTTGCCCTTATCTCATTCGGAAGCCCTGCGTAGAGCGCAGCCTGTCTGGCAGGGTTCTGTCCCAGACCTGCGGTTATAACATTTCCCATTATGACCTCGTCTATCTCATTTAAAGGAACACCTGATTCTTCAACAGCCGCTTTAATGGCCTTTGCACCTAGATGGGGTGCAGGAATTCCGCTGAAGAAACCCATGAACTTTCCTATCGGAGTCCTTTTTGCGCTGAGAATTACCACATCTTTCAAGGAATCACCTTGTCCGTGGAGTGGAGAGCGCTATAAATAAATTGTGGAAATGGGAATCGGCGAAAGTCGAAAGCGAAAAGGTTATTTCCCTGCAAGTTATGGAGGTATGATAGCATGAGCGACGAATCAAAGATGGAAATGGAGGTAAAAAAACTCAGGGAGGAGGTCTCTGAGTTGAGAAACATGGTAAATCTGCTTCTCGGGTTGATAATGGAAGAGGACGATGTGGAGGAAGAAAGTAGTGTGCCTGAGATAAGCAGGATGTATAATTAATCGGCGCAAACCTTTATACCGCCCGATAAATCCACAGACGATCACATGGACCCAGAGATTATGGAAAAGTACAGAAAAGCCGGTAAAATAGCGGCTAACGCAAGGGAATACGGCATTTCTCTCATAAAAGACGGCGCTCTCGCCTATGATGTGGCAGAGGCCATTGAGGAATTCATAAGGGAACAGGGAGCAAAGCCCGCTTTTCCTGCGAATTTATCGGTAAATCATGAAGCAGCGCACTATACCCCTCTTTACGGGGATAAGAGGAGGTTTAAAACCGGAGATATAGTGAAAGTGGATGTGGGAGCGCATATTGATGGATATATCGGAGACACTTCAAGGACTGTTGAAGTGGGCGCCAATAGATATTCCAGACTGATAAAAGCATCCGAAGAGGGGCTAAACACAGCCATAGAGGTGATAAAATCGGGGATATCCCTCAATGAAGTTGGAATGAGCGTTGAGACTGTTATAAAAGGAATGGGATATAAGCCAATACAGAACCTCACAGGCCATTCTCTTGAAAGGTATAACCTACATTCAGGCCTGAGTGTCCCGTCGGTTTCAGGCATGGAATATGGAAGGATACCTGATGGGATTGCCATAGCTGTGGAACCCTTTGCAACAGATGGGGCTGGCTATGTCGTTTCAGGAGGAAATCCTGGGATATACAGGGTGTATGATGTGGAAATTGAAGTGAAGGAGAAAAGGTTTAAGGAATTCTTTGAGGCGATATCCTCAGAGTTCGGCACCCTGCCATTTGCCCAGAGATGGTGCTTTGAGTTCGACAAAAAAGCTGATAAATTGCTGAAAGCCCTTGTAAGAAAGGGATATATACACTCCTATGATGTGCTGGCAGATGCCAGAAAAGGCATGGTATCTCAGAGAGAGCACACCCTGATAGTTCTAAAAGATAGGGTTGAGATAACGACGGAGGCAGACAATGGATTATGAAAAGCTGGGTCTTAAAGTAGGTCTTGAAATTCATCAGCAGCTCAGGACGCACAAGCTCTTCTGCCAGTGCCCATCGGAGCTGGTGGACTATGAGGGAAAGAGCATAGTGAGGAGGCTCAGGCCGACTCAGAGCGAGATGGGTGAGATAGACAGGGCTGCCCTCCAGGAAGCTAAAAAGGAGATGACTTTCATATATCAGGGCGCAAACACATGTCTGGTGGAGGCGGATGAGGAACCGCCCCATGAGGTAAATGAAGAGGCTCTGGACACAGTTTTGACAGTGGCAAAGATGATGAACTCCGAGATAGTGAGAGAAGTGCACTTCATGAGGAAGATAGTTATAGATGGCTCAAACACCACAGGATTTCAGAGGACAGGCCTCATAGCTCTGAACGGGTTCATTGAGGTAAATGGAAAGAAGATAGGCATTCCAACCATATGCCTTGAAGAGGACTCTGCAAGGCCTGTTGAAGGCGGTAAAAAAGGTGAGAAGATATATCGTCTGGATAGGCTGGGCATACCCTTGATAGAGATAGCTACCTCTCCAGATATAAGGAGCCCTGAGGAGGCGAAGATAGCTGCGAAGACCATAGGATCGATTTTAAGGGCCACTAAGAGGGTTAAAAGAGGCCTTGGGACAATAAGGCAGGACCTGAATGTCTCAATAAAAGGCGGTGCTAGGGTTGAGATAAAGGGTGTTCAGCAGCTTGACCTCATTCCCATATGTGTGGAAAAGGAGGTTAAAAGGCAGCTCAGGTTGATAGAGGTTGCAGAGCAGCTCAGAAGTAAAAAGGCCTATGTTGAGGAAAAAATATACGATTTAACTGAGATATTTGAGAACACAGGCTCAAAAATAGTCAGGAGAGCGCTCCAAAAGGGCGGAAAGGTCCTCGGGATAAAGCTCAAAGGATACGGCGGGCTTTTAGGGGCAAAGGAAGGGGAAAGCGAGAGAAGGTTAGGGCCTGAGTTCGCACAGTACGCTGCT
>JALSOU010000143.1 GCA_026986305.1 Thermoplasmata archaeon
CCCGGATTTAACCGCTGAGAACCTCTCTTTTTCCATAAGATAGGCGTGCATATGGCCAGCTGTGATTATTCCTAGGGTTATAGGTATCAGGAGATTTCCGGGGAAGCCGTACATAATTGCAAAAGCTCCTGAAAATCCGAAAAGACCGGCGATTATCCCGTAAATCCCCTCTATTTTTCCCTCTTTCCTATGCCAGTATATGTTGTGCAGGAGAAGAGGAATGGATGCGCTCGCCAGTATGAATACCGCAGGATCCATCTCATCACTATATCAGGTGTTCCTCAGGGTTTTCAAGCTCCCTTTCACAGTACACGCATCTGAGCCTCATGGGTTTCACCGACTCAACGATGAATTCTGGCTCAACAGGCTCCATTGTATCCAAAGCTGTTCTTGAATTGGTTATGCAGTTTGGATTCGCGCACCTCACTATGCCTTTCACCCTTTCAGGTGGATGCACCTTTGTCTTCTTCACCACCTCGTAATCCCTGATTATGTTTATGGTTGCATTTGGAGCGATGAGAGCTATCTTATCCAGCTCTTTTGGATTCAGCTCCCTATCCTCAACCTTCACTATGTCCTTGTAGGTCTTCTTTGAGCTCTGAACATGCATCACAACGCTAACCACAGAACTGACATTCTCATCTATGCCCAGAATTTTTATCACTTTCAGCGCCTTTCCGCTGTCTATATGGTCTATGACAGTTCCGTTTTTTATGGGCTGTATCTTGAATTCCTTCACTCTCTCACCCCCAGAACGAGGCTTAGGAGCGCCATCCTAACAGGAACTCCGTTGAAGGCCTGAACGAAGTACTTGGCGTGCTTTGTACCATCCACCTCAGGGGCAATTTCATTTACCCTTGGGAGAGGGTGCATGATTATCATGTCATCCTTCGCCTTTTCCAGTATTTCAACGTCAACCCTGTATGCCCCTGCAACCTTCTCATACTCAGCAAGGTCTGGAAATCTTTCTCTCTGTATGCGTGTCACATAGAGAACATCCGCATCCTCTATGCTCTTTTCCAGATCATTCTCTATCCTCGGATTAACCCCATTCTCTTTCACCTTTTTTATAACATGATCAGGCATCTGAAGGTCAGGAGGTGCTGTGAATGTGAGATCGGCTCCGAACATGGAGAGCGCATGCGCAAGGGAATGCACAGTTCTGCCGTATTTCAGGTCCCCAACAAGATTGACATTTATCCCGCCTATCTTACCTTTCTCTGTCTTTATAGTGAAGAGATCCAGAAGTGTCTGGGTTGGGTGCTGCCCTGCCCCGTCTCCAGCATTAATTACAGGCACCTGTGAGAACTTGGCGGCCAGTCTGGCAGCCCCTTCCCTCGGATGCCTGAGAACTATCACATCTGAGTAAGCCTCTGCCATTCGTATGGTATCCGCAAGAGTCTCCCCTTTTGCCGCTGAGGTTCCCTTTGGATTTGAAAAGCCGAGAACACTTCCTCCCAGCCTCAGCATGGCGCTCTCAAAGCTCAGCTTCGTCCTTGTGGATGGCTCAAAGAAGAGGGTGGAGAGTATCTTTCCGTCCAGAAGCTTGCTCTTCCTCTCACCCTTCGCTATGGGAACCATGGTCTTTGCATAGTCAATTATGGCCTCTATCTCCTCCACCGTAAAGTCCCCGATGGAAACCACATCTCTACCTTTCATGTCAAACATGCGTATCAAAAATGCAAGTAATGGTCATGGGTAAATAAGGCTTGTGATTGCTTTTACATGAATACGGATAAACGAAAAATGATTTATAACGGATGAATTATTTGCCTTTATGTTCCAAGACTATCTGGTTTACATAGTATCTGGGCTGGTTCTCGCTATCGCAGGCTTCGCTTACTATGCTGTGGAGGTCTTAAAGGCATACAATGATGAAAAGAGGAAGATAAAGGAGGATTTCGAGCTTTCTCAGAAATATGAGCCTGAGAAGGCTATGATGACAATAATGAGCCTCATAGCCATGAGCTTCACAGGTGTTGTTTTCACCATTCTTTTAACACTTCTTCTATGGATCGGAAACCCTGAAAACGCCCCTAATACTGCGGAGCTGATATCAAAGTTCATAATGATCGCAGGTATCACCTCATTGATAGCGAACATATCGAGAAT
>JALSOU010000144.1 GCA_026986305.1 Thermoplasmata archaeon
TATTCTAAATTCATTCTCTTTTAGCCTTATTTTTTGCTTATTTTCAACAAAAACCCCTATTTTTTCATCTCCGTACACATCTGGCACAGCATCTCTAAGCGGGTTGAAATCATCCAGTTCATCCCTTTTCATTGGTTTCACAGCGAAACCTGTGCCTCCGTGAAGGGACATTGGAAGGCGTATCAGCCTCCTCGTGTCCTGAGTCACATGCACATCTGGATGCACACCATATCTCTCTCTTACCCTGTGTTCTATGAGCTTTATGAAGTTGTCCCTCTCCGAATCGCTCCTGAAAACCCCCATATCCCCGCGATCTCTGATCTTTTCCCAGCCATTTCTGACAAACAGTGTTTCATAAACCCTCTTTCCGATATCTCTCCTTATGCCAGCTCTCCTCATGAACTCTACCGCCTCATCTTCGCCCATGCGCTCCATTTCATTCAGTATTTCCAACGCGCATCTTCTCACCATTCCTCCCCAGCCACCTTCCATCTCAGGAAGCTGATAGACATAGGAAAAGGATCTGGCCCTGATTATCCTCCTTTTCGGGAATATGTCGGAGAATCTCTGGAAGCTTCCTGCAACATAGTCCATCATCTCCCTTCTCTCATCCCCGTCCATGTCCAGAACCTTGGGAGTTCTTATGTGGATATGGTATCCCCTGCCTCCTGAGAACACAAGAAAAAGCTCATCGTCCCGAAATCCGAGGTGATCCTGCAGAAAAACATCATAGAGCCTGATTATCTCCTCTTTTACAGCATTCAGCTGATCCTCATACCCCATTTTTTCAGCTCCGGGAATGCCGTCAGCGTCAAGATCAAATATCAGGTCAGCGCCCATCCACCCCTTTTCGGGAGAATCCATAGGCATGTTCGGCTTCCTGTAATACGCTGATGAGTAGTAAGAGTGCCTCGGAACCTTAAACTGCAGGAATTCGTTGAGGTCTCTGTCGCTGTCAAAGATTATGGGTCTGAGCATCCCTTTTTTTCCAAAGAGAAAGAATCCCCATTCCCTAAGGCCTGTTCTGGGAGGCCCCTCTATCTTCAAAGAGCGGTAATACCTGAAAAATCTGGCTTTTACAAACTTTATCTCCTCTGCTGTGAGCTCTCCCTGCTTACCCAATCACCCTCGCCCCTTCGCTGTCAAACCTGCACCTCATTCCACCCTCTCCGTATATGAAAAACACCGAATTGCCCAGCATTATCTGGCTTCCCAGCGCATTCTCAGGTATCTTTTTCAGGATTTCAGGAGATATAGCCACGGTCTCAGCGAAGCTCCTGCTCAGCTGAGCGAACCTTATGAATGTGGGCTCCTCCAAAAGAGAGTTAAGAGCGCTCATGGCAGGATCCCTAAGCCTTTCAACATCATATCCTGAGAGGAAATCCGCTGTGCTTATGGGATCTCCCAATATCATGCACCAGACATCCCCCTCTATCTCAACCCTTTCAACCTCTCCAAAAGGGGGTAATCCCGGCCTCTTTCTTATGACCATTCCTCCGTAAAAGCTGCCTATTGCATCGCTAAGCCCTGTTCCCGACTCAATCTCTGCCATGTGCGTCCACCTTAGGGCATCCTCTCTTTCCATTCCCATGAGCTCTGCAAACGCAACCATGGTGGCCAGAGTTCCGGCTGCGCTCATCCCGAAGCCCTGACCTATAGGGAGCTGCGGGATTATCGTGGCTCTCACCCTCACATTTTCTTTTATCTCTGACAGGGCGATTTCTATGGCTCTTTCTGTGACTTTTCCATTTCCACCCCTCGCCACCTTTACCTCCATTCCTTCGCCAGATGAAATTTCCACCGTGGAGAAAGCACCGAAGTTAAGAGCAACGCCTGCTCCATAGGACCCTGATTTAAGTGGATCTGCATCCCTGTGCGGCATGAAAAACCCTGTTATGTGTGCAGGTGCAAAGCCCTCTGCGCTCACTCCCATTCTATCGTCCCCGGAGGTTTATTTGTTATGTCGTAAACCACCCTGTTCACCTTGTCACCAAGCTCATTGGTTATCCTTCTGGATATCCTGTCAAGTATCTCATGTGGTATTCTGGAATAGCTTGCGCTCATGGCATCCAGAGACTCAACAGCCCTTACCA
>JALSOU010000145.1 GCA_026986305.1 Thermoplasmata archaeon
GGATGACAGCTATGTTAAAGCGTGGATAGGCAGGGCTTCAGTGGCATTGTCCATGAAAAAATGGGGTGCTGCCCTGCAGTTTGTATCGAAAGCCATAGAAATAGAGCCCAAAAACCCAGAGGCGCACATGCTTGAAGGTGACATTTTCATGCAGCAGGGACTCCATGCTGAGGCTGAGAAGTCCTATGAAAAGGCCTCAAAGCTCAGAAATGGGGAAAAGGCCATATTGAAAAGGGCTGAGCTGATGTACAGCACAGGCAGATGGGGTGCTACCCTGCAATTTATAGAGAGATACCTATTTCTGGTGCCAAACGACAGGGACGGTTGGGTAATGAAGGGGAGAATACTCAGGGAAAAAGGAGATGCTGATGGGGCAAAAAGAGCATATGAAAGGGCCATGGCGATAAAGAGCACAGCGGAGCTGAAGGAAGAGATGAGGGGGTTGTGATGCTGGAGTACAGAAAGCGCAGGAGGATAAGAAAGAAAGAGGCGAAGAGGCTGGCTGAGGAGATAATAGAAAGATGGGGTGACTGCCCTTTTTCAGGCGAGAATCAGGTTGATCTGGCGGAGAGCGGAGACATGAGCCTCATATTCTCCGATGGAATGCTGGTTGGAATGATATACTATGGGAAGGCATTTCTCACAATCAGAGGCATACTTGCGTGCAATCCTGATAAAAAATATGTTACCGTGGACATGGGTGCTGTGAAGTTCCTATCCAACGGTGCGGATGTGATGTCTCCGGGCGTAGTTGATGCTGACCCTGAGATAAAAGAAGGGGATCCGGTGTGGGTCAGGGAAGAAAGGCATGGAAAACCCCTAGTGGTCGGCATAGCGCTGATGGACGGCAATTCTATGAAGGAATCAAAGAAAGGAAAGGCGATAAAGACCATACACTATGTCGGAGATAAGATATGGAAATTCAACGAGTAGTTTGGGCAATTCAATGAAGGAATGTCTGTTTTAGGCGGTATTCCCTGAATTCAACCAGAGAATCGTCCTCTAAAAGTATCTTTTTTGCATCAACAGTTGGAACACTGGACTGTATTTCCTTCGTCCTTCCGCCCCTTCCAAAGGACTTCACCCTTGCATTTATGAGGCCTAACATGTCCAGCTCAGAGATCAGGTCTGTGATCCTCCTCTGGGTGAGGGCTCCTAGCCCTATTTCTGAGCATAGCTCCTTATATGCTGCATAAACCTCTCCTGTTGTCAGGTTTCTCCTTCCCTGCTCTTCATGGAGTATTATCGCCAAAAGTATGAGCTTTGAATGGAGCGGCAGGGTCTTTATGGTTTCAGCTATGCAGTCCAGCTCTATCTTGTTCTTTGCCTTGTAAACATGCTCAACCCTTACGGAAGAGTCCCCGGAGCGCTCCGCAATCTCCCCGGCAACCCTGAGAAGGTCCAGAGCTCTGCGCGCATCTCCGTGTTCCTGCGCCGCCAGTGCTGAGCAGACCTCAACAACTCCCTCTTCCACAACCCCCTGATTGAATGCGAGGTTAATCCTGTCCTTCAGTATATCGCGGAGCTGTGCGGCGTTGTACGGAGGAAACACCATCTTCTCCTCACTGAGTCTGCTCTTTACCCTTGGGTCAAGGAATTCCATGAACTTCAAATCATTGGATATGCCGATTATGCTCACCTTTGACCTAACCATGTCATCGTTTATCTTTGTCAGATGGTAAAGGACATCGTCCCCGCTCTTATAGACAAGTTTATCAAGCTCGTCCAGAACTATGGTGACTATGCGCTCCTTTTCATCAAGCTTTTCCTTGAGCATGTTGTAGACCTTTTCCATTGGCCAGCCTGTGAAAGGTATGCGCTCCGAAAAATCATCTATGAACCTATTTCCTATGTTTTGGAGTATTCCATAAGGGGTATCAACGATCTCGCAGTTTATGTATATGTATTCCAGCTCAGGCATTTTTAGGACTTCTGAGTCCACAAGCTCCTTCGTCCTCTTTATCTCCCTTGCCAGATACCTTATAACAGCGGTTTTTCCCGTGCCTGTTTTCCCGAAAATTATCACATTTGAAGGGCGACCACCTTTCAGCGCTGTTGCCATTATCGATGCCAGCTGCTCTA
>JALSOU010000146.1 GCA_026986305.1 Thermoplasmata archaeon
CAACATCAAGCTGTTTGTTGAGCATGCTTGTTCCATCCGAGTTTCTGAGGTCTATTTTGTTGAGGTGCGGATAGACTGTATCAACGCTTATCTGTGTGCTACTATCCGAGACTTGGTAGGAGATTATAGAAGAATATGAATTTCCTACCGATAAGCCATATCCTGGGCTTCCCGGTGGTTTTATATCAACTGCATATATGTCATTTGTATTGGCGGTGCTCCAGTCTGAAATTAGCGGATTTTCAGAAGATAGACCATAAACAACCAGTATTTTACCTTCGTCACCAACGAGTATGGCGTTATCCCCTAAAATGCTTATTCCGTTGAGTGGAGGAACACTATAAGGCAGCTTTATTTCTGTGAAGTCATAGTTCGAACCGTTGCTTTTAACTTCCCACATGGCTCCTTTGCCGTCGTTATTAATTCCAACTATATATGCCTGAAATGGATCTGTTGAATATACGGAAATGTCATTGAAAGCCTTTGCGTTTGAGAGTAGAGTAGATATTTTTCCTGGAGACCCATTGTGTCCATAATCCCAAACATAGAAGATTGCCCCAATAGAATCTTTACCGACAGCACAGACTTTTCCAGCATCCATAAGAGCTATTGAGTTGAATATTTCTCCTGCAGAAGTTGTTTTAGTTGTCCATGATGCCGTTGCTAGGTCATAATATCCAAGAGTACCTCTGCTTTTATTTCCGCATACAACCAGCCCTCCGTTTGTTCCTATGCTTGAATCGTAAGTTATCCCTCTTAAAGTGTCTCCTGCGGAAGATCCTCCAAAATACTGAGCATTTCCTGTGCTTATATTCACCTGTTCGATAAGTCCCCTATGCGGAGATGCGCTAAGGTCAGAGCCGCAGACATAAAAGTTGTCAGTGTGTTTCTCAGACTGAACCACATCGTAAAACACTGCATTTGCCTTTGAGAATACTTCAGACCACGCCTGGTTTTCCGCATCATATACTTCTATCTTCCCATACTTGCTTGTATCATAGCCTCCTGCAACTGCTGATGACCACCTTTCATGATCCCAGTATATTCCATGTAGCGTTACACCAGAAGGTATGGAAAGCTCACTTATTCTCTGTCTTTCCTGATCCGCAGAATGGCCTATGCCTGAGAGCAACGCTACTGTAAAAAAGGCTATCACGAAAATCACGGCCATTTTTCTATAGGTCTTTCGTCTCATAATCATGCGTATACCTTATTGTTATATAAGGCTTTTCTTCTTTCATTGGATTTTATAAAATTTCAAATCTTTTAAAATTTTCTGCATATAATATATCTCCATCTCAATCATCTCATCATCCTTCTGAGAAATCCATTCCCTGAGCCATGCGAACCTTAGTGCCAGAACAAGTTCAGGAAAGAATCTCCACGAAACCTCAGAGAATCCCCCCTTGTTTTTTAGAATGCTTATGAACTCCCTCACCATTTCGCCTTCCAGAGCATCTGGGTTTTCTATACCTACACAGCCCACCATGTTGGCTGCATCGTACAGCTCAGGTTTAAGTCCCATGAACTCCCAGTCAATCACAGCGACGATTCGCTCTTTACCCCATATTATGTTAAGAGGGTGGAAATCCCCGTGGTTGAAAGACAGGGGGAGTTTATCGTAATTTCCCATGAATTCTTTCAACACGAGATAGATGTCCTTTAGTTTCTCATCTATTTTTGGATATCTTCTGGAAATAACTCTCCTCTGCCCTTCTATGAAGTGTTTTAGAGAAAATATGTCAAAATCCATATCGATTTCAATCTTTCTCATATCTATGAGGAATTGAGCGGCGAGGCTTCCTTTCATCCTGTCATGGATGTACTCAGGCCTTTTGAGGTCCACTCCATCAGCATATTCTCTGAGCATCCAGAGATGTCCGTTTATCACAGAAAAATAGCTGTCTTCTGAGTTTTTCATGTATCTCAGCACAGGTAGATTGTGGGATTTAAGAAGCTCCATAAGCTCAGCTTCCTTCATTTTTTTCATCCTTTTTCTGGGGTCTATCCGCTCAAGTATGTATTTTCTATCGCTTTTTATAAGGTATCTGTCTATGACTCTTCTAGGTGAGCCCTGTATGTTTTCTTTAAGAACGGTGTATTCCTCAATATTCCATCTCCGAAGAGTGCTCTCCACTTCATCCATTTCTTACCCCCAACATATACGCCAGCACACCCATGGCTGTGCATGTTTCCAGAGATGCCCTTTTTCCAGTGAATTCAAGGTGAAAATCCGCCCTTTCAAGCACATTTTTAGGGAGCCCCTCATGTCCCAGACCCAGCAGAAAAACCATGCCCTCTCTTATATCCTCAATCTTTATTTCTTTATCAGGAGACGGGTATGGGGTGGTTGCCACAATCTCACCGTTCATGGAATCTATAGAATCATAGAGAAACAGCCTGCCTGCCCTGTGCAGCTCTTTAAGATATTCTGCCCCATCCCCTATCCTTGTGGAGGAGAGAGAGCGCTCCACACAGTCCTCTGCGCTTTTGAAGGGAAATCTTATCAGTGCAAGGTTCAGGTCAAAGGCGTAGCACAGGGCTGATGCCCTCGCTATGCTTCTGAAATGTATGTCATCCGCCTTTCCTTTGTAAGTGTTGTAGAGCGCAATGGTGTATTTTGGTTTAAAATCTCCCAAAGGAGCGATTTTTACCCTTCTTTCTGATTTTTTCTTTCTTTCCCCCCTTCCTTCAGCATATCTCTTTATCATTTCAACCCTCTCATCAGATAGCTCAGCCGCCATGTGAAGAGCCTTCTCCAGAGATAAGCCGTCATGGACCATCATTCTCAGAATCTCATACCTTTCCTTTTCCTCCTTTTCGCTCCAGATGGACCAGAGAATATCCATGTTTTCCACATCAGATAACCTTATTATCTTTGAAATTAGCTTCATCCTCAGCTCCCTTTCTTCAAGCATATCTGGGAGAGAGCTAACATCTTTTCCTGCCTTTATCCCCTTGGATGCCATTTTTTCCAAGATTTCCTCCTTTTTCCACTCCGGTTCTATCTGCGATGCGATCTCCATAGCCCTTTCCCACAGGTCATTTTCAGGCATTCCCCTTACCTTCAATCTGTACCATATCTCTGTTATGGCAAAAGCCCTCGAATACGGGTCCGGAATATCCATGGCCTTCTCGATCTCTTCTTCTGGATACTCTCCCGACGATATGCGCTCTCCAGCTCTTTTTCTAAGCCTTCTGGCATAGGATGGCCAATGGGTCTTCACGGGTGGAAATAAGGGGGTATTAGTTAATTTGTTCCGCAAGGCATTAATAGCAAATCCGATAAAGGCTCATGAAATACATAAAGGACGGGAAGTTCCTAATCTTAAAGCTGGATAGTGAAGAAGACCTGTTTAAAGGGATTGAGCGTGCCCTCAAAGAAGAGGGTATCAGCTCTGCAATGGTACTTACAGGAATAGGCATGCTGAAGAACTTCACCATAGGGTATTACGACGGAAGAGATTATGTGAAAAGGAGCTTGGAGACTCCCCATGAGTTGGTCGCCCTACATGGGTCCATTGCCTCTGATCCAGAGGATTTCAGGTTTCACCTACATACAGCTCTAGCCAATCCTGAGCACAACATAATAGGAGGTCATCTTTTTGAGGCAAAGGTGAATGTGGTTGCAGAGATAACTTTACTCACCCTGAACAGAGAGATTATAAGAAAAAGAGATGAAAAAAGCGGTTTGATGCTCATGGATTTTCTGGATTAGATTTTTATACCAAAAATCGTTGTGATAACCATGCCCCGAATATCAAAAAAAGCCCTCATAAGAGCGCTTGAAAAAACCATAGGCACATCTGGACTCCCTGAAGAGGCGATAGAGGGGCTGGCGGAGTACATTTTGGAGATGTTCGGTTACAACGAAGCCATATCTGATGAAAGCCTTGACTCTGCAGATAGGGATATATTTTACATGCTTGAAGATGAAGGCATACTCACCACAGATACCGACGAAGTCACATTGAGGGGTGGAAAGAAGTGGATAGTACACTACTGGAAGCTTAGAACAGACTTCATAAATAAGCTGGCAAAAGAGACAGAAAACGAGGGTGAAGATGAGTACGACATATACGAAAATGAAGACCTGTGGAAAAGAGGAAGTGATGAGGAATGAAGCTCGTCGCACTCATATCTGGTGGAATAGACTCACCTGTGGCCATACACCTTATGCTCAGGAAAGGACATGAGGTATTGCCCTTGCATATGGATCAAAGACCATATGTAGATGATATTTATTTCAAAAAGGTTGCTTTACTTGTAAAACGGCTGAACGAATACCACGGAAAAAGAATGAAGCTATATGCCGCACCACATGGAAGACCCACGCAAGAAAGCATATTTATGAACGCCATACCCAGATATAGATGTGTCTTGTGCAGAAGGATGATGTTCAGAGTAGCTGAGGAATTTGCCAGAAAAAACGGGGCTGATGCCATAGTAACAGGGGAATCCTTAGGTCAGGTTGCTTCGCAGACCCTTAAAAACATCTATGTTGAATCCCAATCTGTAGAAATCCCAATAATACGCCCACTCATAGGATTCGATAAGGAGGAAATCGTAGAGATATCTAAAAAGATAGGAACTTATGAGATATCCATAATTCCCTCTTCTGGTTGCAAAGGAGCTCCTAAAAAACCTGCAATAAACGCCAGATTGAAGGATGTGGTGAAAGAAGAGCGCAAGATATCTGTGGAATATCTTAAGGAAGAATCCTCTGGCAACATAGTGGAGTATGATGTTGAGGAATTTGAATAAATGGATTTGCGCACCTCGGAAATCCATGGCGGCGCTCCGCTTATTTTCCAAGTGAAAAATCTTGAATCTTGAAAAAGAAGAAGGAGCATGAAGCTCCTTAATACGGACGCGGTGGGATACAAGAAGTGCCCTTTTCCAAAAAGGTCACCTCCCAAAAACAAGGAGCTTTACAGCTCCTTAACCCTAAACAGGCTGAAAGCCTGTTGTTCCTTTTCTCGGGTTTTCGCCGGGGAAAAAGCCGTAGCGGACGCGTTGGGATACAGAAAGGATTTTTCCCAACGCTTCGCTCGAAAAATCCTGTAAAAAGAAGAAGGAGCATATAGCTCCTTAATACGGACGCGGTGGGATTCGAACCCACGGCTTGCGGCTTAGGAGGCCGCCGCCCTATCCAGGCTAGGCCACGCGCCCACAAGTGTGCTGATTTTTCAGAGTTTTAAAAGGTTTTCTTATGGAAGGCCGCCGCCCCGAGCGAAGTATTGCCTTCGCGAGCAGGACTTCTGAGGATAGAAGTCCGCGTATCTAAGGCTAGGCCACGCGCCCATCTTGTGCTTTCGCCTCTACTACAACATGAATTTAAATCTTACCCTACCTTCTCCCATCTGTCCAGTTCCATGACCTCTGAAAGCGTCTTCCCCTCCTTTATTTCGGCCCTTATCCTATCCTCGTGCTCTTTAACATCCAGCGCTCTGTTTGCGATCTCCACAGCCCTTTCTCTTGGAACAACCACAACTCCACTCTCATCACCGATTATCCAGTCCCCTTCCCTTACAGTCTGGCCTCCGCAGACTATCTCCACACCTATCTCTCCATAACCCTTTGGTTCACCAGCATTTGAAGATATGTGTCTGGAAAACACGGGAAAGTCCATGTCCTTTATGGCATCTATGTCTCTGGCAGCTCCGTCTATAACCACTCCAGATATTCCCTTAATCTTGCAGGACCAAGAGGCGAGCTCGCCCCATATGGCATCCTCACCGCCACCTGCATCTATGACTATCACATCTCCTTTCTCAGCCTTTTCAATGGCTTCCACAGGCTTTGCCCAGTCTCCGTTCATGGTCCTAACGGTTACCGCCCTGCCGATCATCTTCCTCCCCCTGTTTATTCTGGGGATTATGCCGTGCATAGCGCCTTTCCTGTGCATTGCATCGCTTATATTTGGGGTTGAGACAAGCTCAAATGCCTTTCTTACCTCATCCTCCCTGTATTTGCGGTAAAGCTCTGTTTTTATCCCTTTCCCCTCTTCAATTGCCTTTTTTATTATTTCTGTAGCTTTTTTCGGATCCTCTGACTTTATTATTGCTCCTCCAACTATGATTATGCTCGCACCGTTCTCCACAGCACGGGGAGCGCTCTCCGAATTTATGCCTCCCGCCACAGCAACTGGAATGGAAACTTCATCGGTTATAGCTTTCAGCTCTTCAAAGGGATCCCTGCCTTTCATCTGCTGGTCTATTCCCACATGTATGCAGAGGTAATCTACACCCATGGACTCAAGCTCTTTTGCTCTTCTGACTTTATCCTCTACACCGAGCAAATCAACCATTATTCTGCTCCCATACTTCTTTCCAGCCCTTATAGCCTCCTCTATGGTTCCGTTATCCGCAACACCCAAAACCGTCACCACATCGGCTCCCGCCTTTCCAGCCATCTCAGTTTCCAGACCCCCCACATCCATGGTTTTCAGGTCCGCAACTATAATATGGTTCGGAAAGGCTTTTTTGAGAGAGCGCACCGCTTCCAACCCCTCGCTCTTTATCAGAGGTGTGCCTGCCTCAATCCAATCTGCCCCACCTTTAACCGCCGCCTCTGCCACTTTCATAGCCCTCGGAAGGTTCATGAAATCTAAGGCAACTTGAAGCACGGGTTTCATGTTAGAAAATAGGGATGTTATTAAAGGTATTCTTTCAAAGCCCTTGATGGAGATAAAGAAAGATTTATATCCACCAACTCTTCCCGTCTTTCTATGAGTGAAGAAGAGGTCCTTAACTCCATCGCAAAGTGGGCATATCTGTTCATACTGCTCATAGGCATAGCGTTCTATGTCTCATGGTCATTCATGTACAACGCATGGACAGACCTTGGTGTTTACGGCGTCACAATAGTTCTGGTGTCTTTCGGCTTCTTTGGAACTATTCTTTACTGGAAAAAAAATTGAAATAATGGGTTTATATGCTGGGAAGATTTTCCCCATAATCCTCTGATGCAGTTATGGAGTCGGAGCTTTCAGCCCTTACAGGCACCACTATTCTGCTGGATGGTGGCGGGCTCATTCTATCGTTGTCTTCAAAGTCCATCCTGCTTTCCATGAGCTTTCTGTACATCTCCTCAACTATGCCCTCAATTATGTTGTCCAGAGTGTTGTCCTGAATCTCCTTAATTTTGCGAAATATTATTCTGTTGAGCGCTCCGAATGCCTTGTCTATGCTCATATTTCTGAGCCTTTCGTCCTTTACCAGAGATTCATTATCTAAGGGTACCACTACTGCGCCTGTGGCTTCCAAGCGCTTTAAGACCCTGTTGGACATGGCTCTCCTGCCTATCTCTGCTGTGAATGGAAGTATTGGCATGGCTATAACTGCGTTTCCAAGCTCCATCCCTATCTTGCTCAGGAATATCATTAGTTCCGAACCGCTTGCCCCTCCGCTTGGAGCTATGAGTATCATGATCTTGTGCTGCTTAGCCAGTACTTCCAGGCTTTCTTCAGCCGCTTTTATCATCTTTAGAGCCAGATCAGGATTTCCGTTAGCGCCTCTGGGATGCTCTGTTATGCTCTTACCGATGAGGACTCTCTTGTCCACATCCTTCAGCTTTTCCAGCACCCGCTCGTCTGTGTTTATAGCTATGGTCTCCACATTCTTCATATCCTTTAGCCCCATCTTATACAGCTCTGCAAGTATGTTGCCTCCAGCTCCACCTAGGCCATACACGCCTATGATCTTATTTTTGGCAATGTCCAGATAGCCTTTGGAGTCTATGATCTCCTTTATCTCTGCGAGAAGGGCTTCCTTTTTTAGCATTTCTTCCTTTTTTTCTTTCATTTTTTACCACCTCGGCTAGGGGTCGAGTGCATCCTACTCGCGGACGATGTCCGCCATCTTCAAAGCGCTCTCCTCGCCCTTCTTTCTCAGTTCGCCCACAATTTCCATGACCTCTCTCGGTGATTTGTCCTCATATTGCCTGACTTTTTTGTATATCCACTCGGAAACAACCTCTGAAAACCTGTCCTGTACATGCTCTGGCCGCAGATATCCCATCCTTATCAGGTATTCCAGAGCCGCTGAAGCCATTCCGGGAAGGCTTACCGAAATTCTATCTGTGCCGGAGACAACAGAAAACAGTGGGCTCGTCTTTCTCCTTTCTATGTACTCATCCACAGCAACCCTGACAAACTCTGATCTATTGGTGAAACCCAGCATGTACATCGCTGAGTCCATACGAAGGAGCGTCTCTTTCGGCAGCCTCACCGTGATCCTTTCGTTTATCTTTTCTTCCATTTTCGGCACCTTGTAGGGCATTTGTAGGACGAAGAGAGCTAACCCGTCCAATTACATCCCCCAATATGTGAGAACACTATTTAAAATTTTCTAAGTCCTACACTTGCCTTAATATATGGTCATATTTCATAAAAGTTGGAGATCTCCTGTAACTCTGTCTATAATCTCCTCCTTATCTGGACCTATTCCCAGACAGGTGACAGTGCCGGGCTCAACCTCAGTAAGACCTGCGTCCGATATGAGGGCTGTAGTTATTCCCAGATCTTCCGCCTCTTTTTTAAGTTGATAGAGCTCTTTAAGGCCGCTGACCTTCACCACCACCTTTTTCTGACCCTCAGAAAGCCATTTTTTGAAGAGTATCGGGTGTTTTTTCCTTGAATTCAGAGCACAGACAACTGCTGCGTGGGCGACCTGAACCGCTGTTTTCCCCTTTGAGAGTTTGAGGTCTGTCCTAACTGCGATGACCATCTTATATCTAAAACTAGCCGAGCTCATTCCCCTCTTCAACCTCCCTCTGAATTGCCTCTATGTTCCTGTCAAGCTCCTCCAATCTCTTGGAAAGCTCGGCTTTTTTGGTCTGGTAGTACTTTCTCATGCT
>JALSOU010000147.1 GCA_026986305.1 Thermoplasmata archaeon
AGATGGCCTCCTATCCCTTCTCTCACCCTTTCTGCTCCTGTCCCTTCTGTCCCTTCTCTCCTTTCTCTTGGCCTCTCTCTGCTTCTGCCTCTCTTCCTTCTTAGCCTGCTCTTCCTTAGCCTTCTGCTCCTCCATGGCCTTCTTTTCCTCTTCTGTGGGCTGCTCTCCAACCTCTATCTCATCCGGAAGTCTGGCATTCGGGTCCATTATCTGAACCGTAACTCCGATAACTCCGGGTTTCAGCTTTGCCACCGCGAATCCCTCGTGCATCCACTTCTCTCTCGGCTCTCCGCAGAACTTTATGTGACCTGCCTTGTACTTCTCTGTCCTGTGCCTCTCTCCTGTGAGTTTTCCCGCTATTATCACCTGACAGCCCTTGGCACCTGCCTCCATTATCCTTCTAACTGTGGAATGGCCTGCCCTCCTGAAGTGCCACCCTCTTTCGAGCGATGACGCGAGCTTTTCAGCCATTATCTGGGCGTTGAGCGCAGGGTTGTCAACCTCTTCCACCTCAATCTGCGGGTTGTCAAACTTGAATTTTGTGCTAACAGCCTCTGTGAGGTCCTTGATAGCCCCTCCTTTTCTTCCTATAACAAAGCCGGGGCGCTCCACTATGAGAGTTATCCTCGTACCCATAGGGGTCCTCTGGATATCCACTCCACCAAATCCAGCTCTCTTTGTCTTCTCCATCATGTATTCCTTTAGAAGGACCCTGCGTATGTTTTCCTGCACAAATTTCCTTTCATTCGCCAAGTTCAGACCTCCGGACTCTCAAGTATTACCTCAATATTCGTCGTCTTCTTATCCCATGGTGTGGATCTTCCATGCGCTCTGGGCATAAAGCCCCTATAAACTCTTCCCGGATGGGCTGCAATGTGCTTTATTACGAGCTCATCTGTGTCCATTCCGAGATAATCTGCGTTGGCTTCAGCAGATTCCAGAAGCTCTAGTATATACTTAGCAGCCTTCACCGGATATCTCCCGGGACCTATGCCTCTTTTATGTCCTGCACCACTTGTGTATCTCCTGAAAGGCACAGCTCTTTTCAACTTTATTATATCTTGAAGATAATTCTTAGCATCCTGAAGCTTCATGCCCCTGAGCTCTCTGCAAAGCTCAACTGACTTCTTTCTGGATATTGGTAGGTCTCTACCGATAGCACGGGCCGTCTTTTCAGGGTCTATGGCTATGGAATAGCCCTTAAAGTGTCTGGGGCCCTTGCTCTCATTTTCCTCGTTTTTTTCCGACTTTTTCTCCTTTTTATCTCTTTTCTCAGCCATTTGACCACCTTACTTCAGAGGCATGTACTTGGATGATCTCGTAGCACCCACTCCTGGTCCAGAGTGCTTCACAGGCTTTCTTGTAAGGACGAACTCACCCAAATAGTGTCCGATCATCTCAGGCATGACAGTTATCTCCTTGAACTCCTTTCCATTGTATATGGCTATCTTCTTTCCAACGAAGCTGGGGAGTATTATCATCTCCCTTCTGTGGGTTCTCACAGGTTTGCTTCCATCGCTCTTCTCCATCTTTCTCAGGAAAGCCTGTTCTTCCTCGTTGAATCCTCTCTTTATGCTCCTCCTTACCCTTGCAGGGAAGAGGGGCAAGAGCTGTTCCATGGACATCTTCTGAAGCTGTTCAAGGGTGTAACCGCGATATGTGAACTCTTTTTTGCGCCTCTCCTGAATCTTGCTCTTCCTCTTTCTTTCCCTTCTCCTCGCCGCCTTGGCGCTCCCTGTCATCTTAGCCTTTGCCATATCACTTCCTCCTCTTCTTCTTAGGAGACAATCTTCCTACCTTCTTTCCCGGCGGCATTCCTCTGGCAACAGTGTTTGGTCCTCCAACATGCCTGTGCGAGCCACCTCCGTGTGGATGATCCACCGGGTTCATATTCACTCCGCTTACCACATACGCCTTCTTAGCCCTGCTCTGATATGCATGAACCTTCTTTCCAGCCTTTGCAAAGGGCTTCTCATCCCTTCCGCCGCCTGAAACTATTCCAAGGGTTGCTCTGCACCTGTTGTCCAGGGCTTTGAACTCCTTTGAAGGCAGCTGTATGACGGTTTTTTCTCCGTGACTTACTATGAGTGCGGATGTTCCGGGAGTTCTCACGAGCTTTCCTCCATCTCCCGGCCTTATTTCAACATTGTAAACAGAAGTACCTTCAGGTATTTCTCCTATCGGCATGACATTTCCAAGGGCTAGAGGGACCATTGAGCCGATCTCTATCTCCTGCCCTACATACATACCATAAGGCGCAAGCATGTTAAACCTCTCTCCTTCAAAGTCTATGATGGCTACGGGTGCATAATGGCCGGGGTCATGGATTATATCCACAACCCTTCCTTTTCCCTCTTTGTTCGGGTATCTGATATCGCCTTTGTGCCTGTGGCTAGGTGAGCGGTATGTGGGGCTTCCGTGCCCTCTGCTCTGAACAATTATCCTTTTACCCATGAGATACCACCTCAGAACACTCCTATCCTCATGCCGACCTCCTCTGCGGAGTACTCTGGCTTGAGTTTCACAATCGCCTTCTTACCGTGCTTAGTTATCATGGTGTTCACTGACTCAACCTCTACCTGAAATATCTCCTCTATAGCCTTCTTTATCTCTTCTTTGCTTGCTGTTTTCTTCACTATGAACTGGAGCTTATTTTCCCTGTCCATCATAAACAGGGCTCTTTCTGTGACATACGGGTGAAGTATGATCTCATACGGGTCCTTCATGCCGTCCACCCCCTAATCTCTTCAAGGGCTTTCTGGCTTATCAGCATCAATCTACCGGGATCTCCGCCGGGAGCGAGAGCCTCAACATTCAGCTGTGAGGGTACTGCAACATCAACGCCTTCCAGATTTCTGAATGCTTTGAGGGCATTATCTCTGTTTGAGACCACGACGAGTACGCTCTTAGCTCTTTTGTACCTGCGACCTCTCATCTTTCCTCTTCCTGCCCTTATATGCTTTCTCGCCTTGGCCCTTTCAACATCTTCATAGATGCCGAGATTCTGCAGTACCTCTATAGCCTCCTTTGTGGTCTTTATCTCCTCAATCTTGTCTTCAACAACAACAGGGAGCGTGAGCTTCTCTGAGAACCTGTGCCCTCTCTTCCTAACTATTTCAGGTATTGCGGTGGCGGAGAGCGCTGAGAATCTAGCTAGGCGCATCTCCTTCCTGTTCACTTTCTCCTTCCATATCTTCTCCACCTTCGGAGGGTGGGCTCTCCTTCCGCCAACATTGTTAGGGGACTCAGCAGCCCTGCTGCTGTCCTTTATCCTTTGAACTCTCGCCACTCCTCTGCCTTTTCCCCATGTTTCAACAGAGTGCCTCATTCCTGCTTCAGGAGATGGCCCATAGGGCTGCCTCCTGTTGGATCTTATTGCGTTGAATGCCTTTCTTATGATGTCTATGCGAACCTCTGTGGAAAAGACCTGCGGAAGTTCCACGGATTTCTTCTTCTTACCCTTCAATGAATAGAGATTGACCTGCATCTATCACACCCCCTGCTTTGACTCCAGAGAGATGTACCTTATCTCCGGAGCGACAGTCTCTCCTCTGAACCTCACTGCATCTCTAAACCTAACCAGTCTCTTGGCAGGCCCAGGTATTGATCCATGGAGAACAACATATTTGTTCCTTACCATCCCGTAGTGGAGGAATCCGCCTTTTGGATTTATCTCCTCAGGGTTTTCTCCTATGAGCAGGACCCTCTTGTTGTACTCGGTCCTGTGGTGATACCCTGTCTGACCTGCCTGAGGCACTGTGGGCTTCACATATCCCGGCCTTTTTGGACCTGCGGTACCCACCTTTCTCCTCTTCTTGCTGTTCTTATGGGATAGAATCCTTATTCCCCATCTCTTAACAGCACCCTGCCAGCCCTTTCCTTTGGTTACTGCCATAACATCAACCATCTTTCCGGGCTGGACGAAATCGGTTATATCAACCTCTTTGCCGAGGATTTTCTTAGCGTAATCTATCCTTTCCTGCAGGGTTCCTCCCCCTATTCTCAGTTCCATTATGTCAGGCACCTTCTTCGGTACGCCTGTTATCTTCTTAGGCTGTGTGTATGCTATTACCCTTACATCCTCAACCTCGTCCAGATTTATCTCTTTGAGAGCCTCGTCTATCTTTCTGGTTTTCTTGGGAATAGGCAGTCTCTCTTTCAACTCTTTGTCCAGCTTCTTGGCCCAGACCTCTGTTATGACCCTTAAACCATAGGGCTCCCTGCCGTAGAACCTCACGGCGGCCACCTTCATAGGGGGAACTTCCACCACAGTCACAGGGACCATGACTTCCTGTCCTGCAGTGGTACTTTTCTTCCTATAGTCAACTATGAAGGCGTGGGTCATTCCAGCCTTATACCCTGCAAAGCCCTGTATCCTCGGGCCTTCTGCCGGCTCTGGCCATGTCTTTATATGCGGTATATGCGACTTAGCTCTCTTCCTAGGGCTAAAGCCATGAGAGCCTCTCTTCGGAGCATGTGGTTTCGCCATTTTTTACCTCCTTTTGGAGTTTTACGCGCGTGTCAGCCGTAACGCTTTTCAACGCTCAAAACACCACATAAGTGGCGTTGTGCGGGGTTGCTCAAGGCATTGCCCCTTTGCGTTTGGCTAACTACTGAGGGTTTGGGAGGAAAAGTTACGGTATATAAAGGTTGCGAGGGCATTATTAGAACTGTGGGCAAATCTGCAGGAAAGCTTTATATCTCTATTGAGGGTAGAATGAGCGATGTACTCTGATGAAGAAGGCGAGATCGCTGTGAAGGCTGCCAGAAAGGTGATAGACTCATATGTAGGTGAAGGAAGTATTCCAGAGATTGAATTTCCGCCCTCTTTTGATAGGCCCAGCGGGGTTTTTACAACAATAAACACCTATCCAGAGAGGATGCTCAGGGGTTGCATAGGCTTTCCCGGGCCATATTTCCCTCTGAAAGAGGCTCTTGTGAAGAGCGCCATAGAGGCAGCCACTTCTGACCCTAGATTCTATCCTCTGGCCCCTGAAGAGCTGGACCACATAGTTGTGGAGGTTAGCCTTCTAACCCCTCCTAGGCTAATAGAGGTGAAAAATCCGAAGGAATACCTTAAAAAGATAGTAGTGGGAAGAGATGGACTCATCGTGCAGAAAGGCTTCGCCAGAGGCCTTCTACTGCCGCAGGTTCCTGTGGAGGAAAACTGGGATGTGGAGGACTTTCTGAGAGGTACATGCATGAAGGCGGGTCTGCCGGCTAACTGCTGGAAGGATCGAAAAACAAAGATATTCTCCTTTTCAGGCGAGGTTTTTTCTGAAAAGACGCCGAGAGGTGAGATATACAGGAAAGAACTCATATGAGGCCTATTTTTTCCCTCAAAAATCTGGGCAAATAGAGCATGGAGATGTGCCTTTCAGGGTCATAATATCTAGTATCTATGGACTTCGCCCTGTTGAGGTCTATCTTCTCAAAATCCACCCCTCCTTTTATACCAACAACAAAGTTCCAAGGAGGTGCATAGCCTATGACCACAAAACCGAAGGCGTAAGCCTCTCCCATTGCTTCTTTCATGTTGTTGTATGCCTTTACGAATTCATCTACATGAAAATAAGAGCCGCCCGCCTGAGTGATTACGATTCCTTTTTCATTCAGAATATCCCTGCATGAGGAGTAGAAATCCACGCTGAACAGAGAAATCGCTGGCCCAACAGGATCTGTTGAATCTATGATTATCACATCGAAGCGCTCTCCTGTCTCCTTTACATATCTTATGCCGTCGCCGATTATCAGCTCCGTTCTTGGATCCTCAAATGCCCCTTCATCTATGGGAACATGCTCTCTTACTGTTTCTACAACCTCTTTATCTATCTCAACCATCACCGCTTTCTCGACTGGATGCTTAAGAACCTCACGGAGAGCTCCTCCATCGCCACCGCCGATTATCAGGACCTTCTTAGGATTTGGGTGTGAGAGCATAGGGGGGTGGACCAGTGCCTCATGGTAGGTCCTTTCCCAGCTCTCCACGAACTGTATGGCCCCGTCTAGAACCAGCATCTTTCCTGAGTTTTCAGTCTCGTATAGCTCTATTTTCTGATACTGGCTCTTTTTCTCAAGAATCTTGCGCTTTACACGGAAACTTACTCCGTAATCTCCGTACCACTCTGTGAATTCACTCATCCTTGAATAACACTCCTCTGTCCATCTTCACTATAGTCGGTCTCCTTGACTTGAACTCTTTGATTATGTATTCACCAGCTTTTTCAGGCATCGTGTGGTCTCCGCATGTGTATATATCCACAGAAGCATAGCCGTGTTCAGGCCATGTGTGGATGGCTATATGGCTTTCAGAAACCACAACCACGCCGGAAACGCCCTGAGGGGAGAACTTCCGGAAAACAGAACCTATAACCGTGGCATTAGCCACTTCCGCCGCTTTTATGAGGACCTCTTCCACCTTCTCTTTACTGTCAAGTATAGGTGCCTCGCAGTCGTAGAGGTCCAGGATCACATGGGTGCCCAGCGGGTTTGTGACTACTGCCATCGTCATCACCTCTTTCCATTTTATCACCTCTTTTTCTTCCCTTGGAACCGTATCCTGGCGCCGGAAAGAGGCGTCTCTGTCCTTTCTGCGGTTCTTAACAAGGGAATTGTGCCCGCATATTTGCTTTGTTTTTAAAACTTTTGGAGAGCTTCCATTCCAGATATTTCCATTATCCCGCCATCATATATTGCAAATATTCTCGGGTTTTTGAGATGTTTTTCCGCCATATCCGAGAGAAATCTGCCTCTGACTATATCGGCCCCCCCGCTTATCTCCGAAAAAGCTGGAAGTACTATGAGATTCTCGGAAACAAGAAAGCATGGAAAGCTCGCGCTCCCGCCTATTTCATCCCTTATCCTGAAAACAGGGTGCTCGTGACCCATCACCGTTATCTTGCCCTCAGGGAGATGGGCATATTCATGACCGTGTATGAAAAAGAACCTACCCAATTTTAGGGAATCCTTCACATCCACGTCCCTCTTTTTCAGATATCCTGCTATGAAATTGTCGTGGTTTCCCCTTATGAGGGTTATCTGCGCTCCTTTCATAACATCCAGAAATTCTTTAACCTCAGAGAACTCAGGATACGGCGTGGATGAGAACTCATGCTTCAGGTCCCCATCTATTATTACCCTTTCAGGTGAGAACTTTTCCATAAGCGTGTGCATGCGCTCCGAGACATCCTTTATCTGCATTTTAGGGTAAAAGGGCTCTGGAAAAAGCCCGCTCTCATAGCCCAGATGCACATCCGCTATCACTATGGCCGATATCTCTGGAATCCAGAGCGCTCTCTCCTTCAACAGGAAGACTCCGGGGATCGCTTCCACTCTGTCCACAACCTGAAATCAGCAGGTAAAAAAAGTTTATTAGGAATCCGTATTGCGGGGCATGAAAGTTCAAGACATCAAGGTGGCGATACTTCGCATGGAGGGGACGAACTGCGAGGATGAGTCGTATCTGGCATTCAAAAGGCTCGGTGCCCAGCCTGAGATGGTCCATATAAAGCAGATGCTGGGCCTTGTTGAAGGTGAAGAGCGAAGCCCATTTGACTATCAGATTCTCATGTTTCCCGGGGGGTTCTCTGCAGGAGATTACATCAGGGCAGGGGCGATTTTTGCTGCGATAATGAAGAGCAGGCTCATGGATGAGCTGAAGGAGTTTGTGAAAGAAGGTTATCCTATGCTGGGAATATGCAACGGCTTTCAGGTTCTGGTTGAGCTGGGCATACTTCCCGGAATACACGGGATTTCAGATCAACCTCAGGCTGCGCTCACTACGAACGACTCAAACAGGTTTGAGTGCAGGAACATATACATAAGGATGGATAAGGGAAAGGGGAGCGCGTTCACCTCAAAGTACAGAAAAGGAGATGTTTTGCTGATACCTGTTGCCCACGCAGAGGGGAAGTTCACGGTTGATGCTCACAAGGAGAAGGAGATTCTCAAAGAGATGAACGACAACGACCAGATAGCATTCAGATATGTGAATCCAGAAAACCCTGAGAGCGACGATGTCCCATACCCATGGAATCCCAACGGCTCTGTGGAGAACATAGCGGGAATAACAAATCCGGAAGGGAATGTACTTGGAATGATGCCTCACCCCGAGAGGGCGTTCTACAACTACATGGTTGGCCTCCCTGAACCTGAGAAATTCGGCCCCGGAGCAGGGGTTTTCCAGTCAGTTCTGGACTATGTTTCCAGAAAGTTCTGAAAGCTTTATAATCCCATGCCGTATGGTGAGTAGATGGCCGGTGAATTCTCAAAGAGAAAACTAATGGAGCTTCCGAGGACTGTGGCTGTTGGACACGGAGTTATAGAGGATGTTGGGAGAATATGCGAGAGAACCGGCCTTAAAGGAAGGGTGCTGATAGTTGAGGATAAGATAACGGAAAAGGTTGCTGGAAGAAAGGTTGAATCCATACTGAAAGAATGGGATTTTCAGGTCTACAAGCACCACATAAGCGAAGCAGATATGGAGACTGTGAAGACTGTCAAACACATAGCCAACATAAAGAGGTCGGATTTCATAATGGGAATAGGGGGTGGAAGGCCCATAGATGTTGCAAAGATGGTTGCTTCTGAGCTGGGAATACACTTCGTAAGCGTTCCAACCGCGGCATCCCACGATGGAATAATCTCAGGTTCAGCCTCAATAATCGTAAACGGTGAGAAGAAGTCCATAAGCGCTCACCCTCCAATAGCAGTTATAGCTGACACCTCAATAATCGCCTCGGCACCGCACCAGCTGATGACGGCCGGATATGGGGATATAGTTTCAAACAAGAGTGCTGTTCTGGACTGGGAGCTTGCAAATAGAGAAAAGGGAGAGGAG
>JALSOU010000148.1 GCA_026986305.1 Thermoplasmata archaeon
GCCTATGATCTTAACATCTCCAATAGGGTCAAATCCGTCAAGCTCGGCTAAAAGCTGCATCAATGTCCTCTGAACCTCTCTGTCGCCTGAGGTGGCAACATCCATCCTTCTGGCACCTATGGAATCAAGCTCATCTATGAAGACTATGCTCGGCGATTTCTCCCTAGCAAGGGCAAATAGCTCTCTGACAAGCCTCGCACCTTCTCCTATGTACTTCTGCACCAGCTCAGAACCTACGAATCTTATGAATGTGGCCTTTGTTTGGTGCGCAACAGCCTTTGCCAGCAAGGTTTTCCCTGTGCCGGGAGGACCCACAAGGAGTACTCCTTTCGGAGGCTCTATACCAACCTTTTTATACAGTTCAGGGTTGAGAAGCGGATATTCCACAGCCTCCCTTATCTCCCTCTTCTGCTCGTCCAAACCACCTATATCATCGTAGGTAATCTGAGGTTTCTCTATAATTTCGGCACCTATGACTATGGGGTCAACAGGCGGTGGAAGTATGCTCATCACAGCCAGACTCTGCTTATTGAGTGCGGCTCTGGCGTCGGTCTTTATCATGTCAGGGTCTATGTACTCAGCCACTTCAACTATGAAATCAGGCCCAGTGCTGCTCTTTATTATAACCCTGCCATCGGGAAGCTTCTCTCTGATGGTTCCTATTATCAGAGGAGGCTCTTTGAGCCTGTCAAGCTCTCTTTTAAGCCTCTTTATCTCCTTCTGAAGCCTCATGAGCTCGCTTTCAAGATACCTGTTGGTATTTTCCAGCCTTATCTTCTCTTCAAGTATATCGGCTTTCTCGTTTTCAAGCCTCGCAATCATCCTTTCTATCTCTTCTTTGCTAATTTCGTCCATTAATTGCCTCCAGAGGAGATGTAGAGTGATACGATTCCCAGATATTTAACCTTTGCCTTCAAATCCATCCATTATTTCTCAAAGCCCTCTATTATCCCTTTCAATCTCTCTATGTTTTTCCTCACATCTCCCTTGAACACGCCCGAGCCAGAGACAAGGATCTCCGCACCAGCTTTCAGGACATCCTCGGCGGTTTCCGTATTTATTCCACCATCAACCTGAATTCTCGTATCCAAGCCATTTTTTTCTATGTAATCTCTAAGAGCGCTTATCTTAGGAATCATCTCTCTAATGAATCTCTGCCCTCCGAAGCCGGGATGCACGGTCATAACCAGAACCATGTCTGCCTTTTCTAAATAGGGTAGGACCTTTTCAAGGGGCGTTTCAGGATTTAGGGATATTCCTGCTCTTATTCCCTCTTTAACCGCCATATCAAGGCATTTTTTAGATTCTTCCACCTCAACATGGCAGGTTATTCCGTCTGCCCCTGCATCTATGAACCTATCAAAATACCTTGCAGGGTGCGTGATCATAAGGTGGGCGTCAAAGAAAAGATCAGTTTCTTTTCTAAGGGATTTTATCACAGGAGGGCCGATGGTGATGTTAGGAACGAAGTGGCCGTCCATAACATCCAGATGTATCTCCTCTATTCCCATGTCTTCCAGTAAAGAGACCTCTTCAGCCAGCCTTGAAAAATCTGCGGAAAGTATGGATGGCGAGAGTATTCGCTTCATGGTGGGAAATCAAAGCAGATATTATAGTTATCTATTTCTTGGCTCAACCATTATCTTCATAGCGACACCCCTCCCGATTCCTAGGGTAATGCCCCTTATTGAGACCATCATTGGCCCATTTCTCTGGTTTTTTATCACTTTAACAGCGGTTCCGGGGACAAATCCCATGTCTGCTAGCTTCTGCATAAGCCTAGCTCCACCTCTGAAGCCAACCACAACAGCTTCGGCGCCTTCCGTCAGGTTTGAAAGGGGAATCTGCACCATTTTTTGGCCTTCCTTATTAAGTTAGCCACAACTAAATTTCTTATTTAACCCTTTTGACCGCTTCTAATCCAAACATATATATCCCCCATCAAAATGCCCGAGCGTGAAGATTTCTGTGATAATCCCCACCATGAACGAAGAGGAATCCATCGGTGAAGTCCTAGATGAGATACACAGCGCTCTGAAACCAACAGGATGGGATTATGAGATTCTCATGGTAGATACCAATTCAAAGGACAGAACCCGAGAGATAGGGAGGGAAAAGGGAGCTATAATCGTTGATGAGCCGAGAAGAGGCTACGGAAGGGCATATAAAACAGGCTTTGAAAGGGCTACTGGCGACATAATAGTTACTCTCGATGGTGATACTACATATCCTGCGTATGACATTCCGAGGCTTGTTAATATCCTATTGAAGGAGAATCTGGATTTTATAACAACCGACAGGCTAAGCAACATGGAAAAAGGGGCGATGAGCTTCAAGCACAGGCTGGGAAACTGGATCCTTGCCAAGACAACAAATATTCTGTTCGGGTTGCATCTCAGAGATTCCCAGAGCGGTATGTGGGTTTTCAGGAGAGGGATTCTGAATAAGATAAAGCTCACCAGCGATGGCATGCCCCTCTCCGAGGAGATAAAGATAGAGGCTTTCAAAAAGGTAAGGGCGAAGGAAGTTCCCATAAAATACAGGCCCAGAAAAGGGGAAGTTAAGCTCAATTCGTGGAAGGACGGCAAGGAGAACCTGAAGTTCCTTTTCAGAAAGAAAAAGATGATGAAAGAGGAATTGAGCCTAGTAGAAGAAAAGCACTCTAAAGAGAAGGATAAGGAGGTTGAAAAATGAAGAGAGATGTAATATCCATGCTGGATGTGAAGGATGACCTCTTTGAGATACTGGATCTGGCAGCGGAGATAAAGAGGAAGCAGAAGGCTGGAGAGATATATGAGCCTTTGAAGAACAAGACCCTTGGAATGATATTTGAGAAGCCCAGCACCAGAACAAGGATATCCTTTGAGGTTGGAATGACTCAGTTAGGAGGACATGCCATATATCTCAGCCCCAAGGACATGCAGATGGGAAGGGGAGAGACCGTGGCAGACACAGCCAGAGTTCTTTCAAGGTATGTTGATGCCATAATGTACAGGGCCTTCAGCCATGACATAATGCTTGAACTGGCTAAGAATGCTACTGTTCCTGTGATAAACGGGCTGGATGATGTTGAGCATCCGACCCAGATTCTGGCGGATTTGCTCACCATAAGGGAGCACAAAGGCGATTTCAAGGGCCTGAAATTCGTATATGTCGGCGATGGGAACAATGTTGCCAATTCCCTTGCCCTTGGTGCCGCCATGGTTGGAATGGATTTCTACATAGCATGCCCTGAGGGATATGAGCCAAACGCATACATCTGGCAGAAAGCTAGGGAAATTGCGGCTGAAAACGGGTCAAAGATGGAAATACTTAGAAACCATGTTAAAGCTGTTAAGGATGCGGATGTTATCTACACAGATGTGGCAGTTTCAATGGGTCAGGAGGCAGAGGCAGAGGTAAGGGAGCGCATATTCAGGGCATATCAGGTGAATGAAGAGCTTGTCAGCCATGCCAAAGATGATTACATATTCATGCACTGCCTTCCTGCACACAGGGGACATGAGGTAACAGATGGAGTTGTTGACAGCCCCAACTCAGTGGTCTTTGACGAGGCTGAAAACAGGCTCCATGCCCAGAAAGGGCTATTGGTGAAGCTGTTGGGAGAATGAAGCCGATATCCAGAAGAGCCAGAAGGATACCTCATTCGGCAACCCTCAGAATTCTGGAGCTCACCAGAAAGCTGAAAGAGCAGGGTCAGGACATAATCTCCCTCTCTGTGGGGGAGCCAGATTTCAAAACGCCCCAGCCAATAATAGATGCAGCAAAAGAAGCTCTGGATAAGGGAGAAACCCACTATGCACCTTCCCGTGGGCTTACGGAGCTGAGGGAAGAGATTGCGAGAAAGATGAGAGAGGAGAACAAGGTTCCTGCGGAGAAGGAGAACATATTGGTGACAATAGCGAAGCACGGAATTTTCATGGTTTCCGAGGCCATACTGCAGCACGGCGATGAGGTAATAGTTCCAGATCCCGGTTGGGTCTCATACATTCCAATATCCATATTCTCAGGAGCGCATTACATTCCACTCCCAGCTTATGAGCATGATGGTTTCGAGCCGTCCATAGAGCATCTTCAGGAGATAGTCAGCCAGAAAACCAAACTTCTGGTTCTGAACACTCCCTCAAACCCTACGGGTGCGGTTTATCACAAAAAAACCCTGAAAGCCATAGCTGACCTTGCAGAGGACTATGACTTCTATGTTATGAGCGATGAGATATATGAGAAGCTCATATACGGCAGGAAGCACATAAGCATAGCATCCATAGGCAATATGTGGGAGCGCACCATAACTCTAAACGGTTTTTCCAAGGCTTATGCCATGACCGGTTGGCGCATAGGCTGGATAACAGCCCCATCAAATCTCATAGATGTCTTTGACAAGATTCAGCAGCAGACAATAACCTGCAATCCTCCATTCATACAGAGAGCGGCCATAGTTGCGCTCCGCGAAGGGAAACCCTATACAGAGAAGATGAGGAAGGAGTTCAACAGGCGAAGGATGGCAGCCATAGATCGCATAGGAGAGATGATGGTTCTGGATGCGTTCAAGCCTCAGGGTGCATTCTACATATTCGCAAAATACCAGACAGACATGAATTCCTTTGAGGTTGTGGAGCATCTTTTGAGGGAATACGGTGTGGCAGTAACCCCCGGAGGCTCATTCGGAGTTCACGGAGAGGGATACATAAGGATATCCTATGCAAACAGCATGGAGAAGATACTGGAAGGTCTTGACAGGATAGAAAAAGGCCTCAGCGCTCTTGAATAATCCCTTTCTTTTCTTTAATATACGGGTGCCTGTAAATGTTCCCGCAGTTCCTGCACCTCACAGTTATTTTTCCGTTGTTAAGGCGGTAATCAGCGGTGACTCCCGGAAGAAGGAAGGAATCGCATTTCCTGCAGTAGTACATCCTGTATCTTTTCGGAACCCTCACATTGTACCTCATTCCTATCTTTCTGGCCAGATGCACATACCTGTTTGCCCTTTCAAGTTTTCCGGAGAGCGCAGCCTTCTCAGCCAACTCAAAGAGTATCTCTATACGCTCCCTCGCAATCTGCACCATCTCCTTTGTCCTTCTGCCTTTCCTTCCTCTCCTGCGGAACTTAGCCATTACTCTACCTCTATTCCATAGACCTTCTCAGGGTTCTCCTTGTGGATTTTCCATGCGTCCTCCTCGCTCATAATCCCGTTTTGCAGAAAGGCCTTGGTGCGCTTGGGAACAGTTTTCAGAGATAGAACTGCCCCCGGCCTTCTCGGGTCATCTATGTAATCGGTCTCCATGGTGAACCTGTTTCCCTTTTCCAGAGCCTTCTTTATGTTGCTCTTTGATGCAAGAACAGATGGAAACAGCCCCTGATTCTCCTCAGGAAGTATGGCAGGCGGTGAAAAGTGCTTAACAACCCTCCCTCTATCCATTCCAGTCCTATCTGCAAAGGATGCCAGCTCCTTCCACCCTTCAGGCGTGGCGCTCTCTGTGTGCAGGACTATGGCGCACCCCCTTTCCTTAGCGATTTCCATGCCGTGGATAAGAATCTCGTTGCTCGCCTCCCAGACCTCGGGGCTCACCTCAAAGTGCGGCCTTCCCACCTCACCTATGGCTATGGCTCTGCCTTCCTCAACCCATTTCCCTGCTAGATCCATGGCATCCATCATAATATCCTTCGCCTTCTCAATGGAGTGGTGTTCCATAAGCCTGAGAATGTCCGCAGGGTACGGACCAACGGTGAGCCATATCTTCACCTCAGTCTCCTTTCTTACCTTTTCAACCATGGATAGGGAGCGCTCGTACTGTCTCTCAAAATCTTCCAAGCTTCTCAAAGGCATGTCTGAATAGGGCATGTGTGACATTATGAGGTGCGTCCCCCCCAGTTTCAGGAACTCCTTAACCGCCTTTACATTGTCTCCCTGAAACTGGAGGTGCATGTGGTCGTCCAGTATCGGGTGCATGGCTTCACGGTAGCTGCCCTATCTTCCTGAGCTCCTCGGAGAGCTTTTCCACGGCCTTGTAGACATCCTCAGGCTTCTTCGCACCTGTGCATACAAGCTTTCCCGAGCCGAAGAGCAGGAGGACAACCTTCGGGTCATACATCCTGTATACCAAACCGGGAAACTGCTCAGGCTCGTATTCAACATTCTCAAGGCCGAATGACATGGCTATGGCGTTGAGATTTATGGGTGAACCCAAATCAGATGAAGCAACTATGTTCTGAACATGTATCTCAGGCTCCTTCTCTATTGGGAATCCAGCCTCCTCCACCTTCTGTTTTAGATGAGCTATGGCCCTTTTAACCTCATCAAGGCTCTTTCCACCTGTGCAAACCACCTTTCCGCTCCTGAAAAGAAGGGTTGCGGTTTTCGGCTCCTTTATCCTGTATATGAGTCCGGGAAACTGCTCAGGCTCGTATTCAGCATCTTCTAGGCTGAGCGCAATCTTGGGGAGGTCAAGCTCCTCTCCTAGCGAGGTTGATGCCACCACATTCTCTATCTTTATTACAGGCTTTTTCATATATCTTCCTCCTATGGGTTTTTAAAGGTATATAAAGTCACTATTTAAATGTTTCGCTAAACCGATTTAAAAAATTAAAAAGATAAATCAGAGCTCAACGAGCTCCTCATAGTCATATATTCTCGTACCCTCTTTGAAGCAGTAGTGTATGGTCTGGAAATCCTCCTTGAATGCCTTAACATCCTCAGCCACCTTCTTCGGGTCCTCTTTGTCGATAACCACTCTTTTCATGAACTCAGCCACATCCACCATGTCCTGCTCCTTCATGCCTATTCTGGTCATCTCCTGTGTTCCGAGCCTCAAACCGCTGGGGTCAAGGGCAGTATTCACATCATCCCATGGCAGGAGGTTCTTGTTCACGATTATGTTGGCCTTTTCAAGGGCTTCCGCCGCAAATTTACCCCCACCATGCTCCCTGACATCCACCACAAGTGTATGCGAGTCTGTGAATCCCTTGTGCTCTGCCAGAACCTTGAACCCTCTCTCGTAGAGCGCCTGACCCAGAGACTTTGAGTTTCTCACTATCTGCTCAGCATATTTTGATCCGAACTCTATGTGCTCAGCCAGAGCTACGCCCAGCGCAGCCATGGCGTTAAGGTGGTGGTTGCTCAGAACTCCGGGGAACACGCCGTAAATCAGCTTTTTCTCAGTCTTTTCATCCCTCGGGTTCGCCACTATCATTCCATGCTGTGGTCCGGGGAGGGTTTTGTGTGTGCTCATGGTCATCACTTCCACACCTTCCCTCAGAGGGTCCTGAAACTTTCCTCCTGCTATCAGGCCTGCAACATGGGCCGCATCGTACCACACATGACTTCCCACCTCCTGAAAGGCATCCTGAAACTCCTTCAGAGGTGTGGGAAAGAGATACACTGATTGACCGAATAGAGCGAGCTTCGGCTTAACCTCTTTTATCACCTTTATCGTTCCATCTATATCCAGATTCATCTCTTCAACATCAAAGGGATACTCCACAGGTTCAAGCCCTCTGAATCCCACGGCTCCAAACTTTGCGCTGCTTATGTGCGCTCCCGCTGAAACCCCCGGAACAGTGATCTTATCCCCCGGCTTCGTCAGAGCGAAGAGAACTCCCATATTCGCATTTGTGCCTGAAACAGGCCTGACATCCGCATAATTGGCTTTGAAAAGCTTCTTCGCCAGCTCCTGAACCTTGAGCTCTATTAGGTCCACAAACTCATTTCCCTGATAATATCTCTCTCCCGGAAGTCCTTCTGCATATCTGTTGTGCAGGTCTGTGAGCATCATCTCCCTTGCCAGAGGGCTCAGAAGGTTCTCAGATGCAATCATCGGTATTGAATTCCTGAACAGTTCAGTGTGCTTTTTTGCCATTTCTCTGATATAAAGGGCTTCGTCAAGCATCATATCACCATGGCCGAATAGGCATGGCATTTAAAAAGGGTTGCGCCTGAAAAACTTTAATCTCCCATTTCAATGTGGAATCCATGTGCAGAATCTTGGCGTCAATCTCTAAAAAGCCCATCTCTCTGGAACCCTTCCTTATATCTCACAGATGCTCTCTCCTGTCTCAAAGCACAGCCAATAAAGAGAAATTGCAGAAAGATGGCTGGGGCATAGCATGGTTTGATGGGTCGTGGCATCTGGAAAAGAGTCAAAATCCTGTTTTTGAAGAAAAAGAGGCGCTCAGAACCATGGCATCTGAGAAATACTCCCTTTTCATAGCACACATAAGGAAGGCGAGCAATCCGATGAACCTTCCTGTGGAAGAGCTCAGAGCCTATGAAAACACACAGCCCTTTTCATACAGAAACTTCGTATTCGCCCACAACGGCCAGATAAACCACCCTGATAGGGTGAAGGAATCCATGGGAGAATGGGCAGATATGGTAAAGGGCATAAACGACAGCGAGGTTTATTTCTGGCTTTTGATGAAATATATCCATGAAAAAGGAGATGTTGTGGATGCGATAAAAGCGGTGCTTGAGCATCTTAACCATGTGTGGAAGGAAATCCCTGAAAATGAACGGTCGAAAGCACCGTATTCAGCCCTCAACATGGTACTCTCAGATGGTGAAAGGCTGTATGCATACTGCAAATACGATGGAAGGGGAAAGGAGAGCCTGTGTTTCAGGGATCGCCCATATTACCAGATGCAGTACCTTGAGAGAGATGGAGGCCTTATAATAGCATCTGAAAGGACCTCTGATGATGAATGGAAGCCTCTGGAGGATGGGAAGCTGCTCATAGTGGAGAAAAACGGGGATTATCGGATATTGTCCCTATAAGAACATCGCCCTCACATATCCCAGAGACACCCATGTTGACATCACTATGGCAGCCATG
>JALSOU010000149.1 GCA_026986305.1 Thermoplasmata archaeon
CTCATATATAAGCCACAGAGAGGCTCTGGCCCATTGCTCCGCTGAGACCGGAGTAAATGTGAAGATAAGGTGGCTTGAAGCCGAAGAACTTGAAAAATCGGGAAACGCTCAGGAATTTCTGGAAGGAGTAGACGGCATAGTTATACCGGGCGGCTTCGGAAAAAGAGGCATAGAGGGGAAGATGATGGCTATAAGGTATGCGAGGGAGAACAGGATTCCGTTTCTTGGCATTTGCCTTGGTTTCCAGCTGGCAACCATAGAATTTGCCAGAAATGTTCTTGGAATGAAAGGGGCCAACAGCACGGAGTTTGAAAAGGACACTCCATATCCTGTGATAGACCTGCTCCCTGAACAGCTGCAGGTCAAAAAGATGGGGGGCACCATGAGGCTTGGAGAATATAAGGTATTCATAGAAAGGGACAGCATGGCCCACAAATTGTACGGAAAAACGGAGATAAGTGAAAGGCACAGGCACAGATATGAGGTGAACCCTGATTTCATAGAGAAAATAGAGGATGGCGGGTTCAGATTTACGGGAAAGGATGAGGAAGGCATAAGGATGGAGATCGCAGAGCTGGAGGATCACCCGTATTTCATAGCCACCCAGTTCCATCCTGAGTTCAAGTCCAGACCCATGAAGCCCGCTCCTGTGTACCTTGGACTGGTTAAGGCTGCGATAGAGTACAGGAAGGAAAAGGGTGAATGAAGTGCCCACAAAGGGCCAGCTCATAATGGAGCGCCTTATTCCTTACCACGATGGAAAGTTTGTAGGGCTGAAATATGATAATGTCTTTCGGCTGACGATAGCTGTCATGCTCTCAGCCCAATCAACGGATGTTGCTGTAAACAAGGCCACTCCTGAGCTTTTTAGAAGATTTCCAGATCCCTATGCCCTCGCAAAGGCAGATGTTGAGGAGGTTAAGAGATACATAAAGAGCATAGGGCTTTACAACACCAAGGCGAAGAACATGGTGAAACTCGCACGGATTTTAGTGGAGAAATACGGAGGAAAGGTTCCAGATACCATGGAAGATCTGGTTTCCCTTCCGGGAATAGGGAGGAAGAGCGCCAACATTATTCTCTCTGTGGGTTTTGACAAAACAGAGGGCATAGCTGTGGATACCCATGTTTTCAGAATAGCGCACCGCACCGGCCTATCCCATGGAAAAACTCCTTTGCAGGTTGAAAAGGACCTTCTGAGAGAGATTCCGAGGAAGTACTGGAAGTATGCCAACCACATACTTGTGACCCATGGGAGGAATATATGCACAGCCAGAAATCCGAAATGCGAAATATGTCCGATAAATGACCTGTGCGATAAAAACGGAGTGGAGTGAGAGAAAAATATTATATAATATCTAGGCGTAAGAGTCACGGTGATCTGTTGAAAAGATACGCTCTCTTGACCCTGACCCTAGGGATGGTTCTGCTTTTTGGTGGAACTGCATACGCTTCGCCTAGCATCGCAAACGGAGGGTGGCCAGTTTATGGCGGCAATTCCTCAGGAACATATCTGAGTATATACGACTCAAGCTCAAATTCAGGATATGTTTCTGCGATAAATATGGGCGCAAATGGAGAGAACGCTCCTGCCATAGCCCCTGATGGTACAGTGTATGTTCCTGCCACACCTTATGCGATCGTTGCCATAAAAGATGGGGCTGTGAAATGGCACTTTCCTGAGAGCGCCTACGATGGAAATCTACCTCATATCAGCACTCCGTTGATAGATAGCGAGGGCAACATCTACTTCGGAGTGGACATTGAAAAGAAGTTCTATGCTCTCAAAGCTGATGGGAGCGTTCTGTGGTCCTGCGACATGCCACCCAGCTCAGTAAATGGTTTCACTCCTGCGGTTATGGACTCCTCTGGAAACATATACTTCGGAGCTGGATTTAGCTTCTATTCCCTAGATTCCAGCGGAAGAATCAGATGGGCTGTGGACACGCCCGGATATGTGGAGCACATGCCTGTTGTTTCAGGAACCCGTGTATTCTTCGTGGATTCCAGCCCAAATCCAGTCAATTACAACTCTGCGATTTACTGC
>JALSOU010000150.1 GCA_026986305.1 Thermoplasmata archaeon
GCCTCGGTTAGCATGGTGGTTGTGTTAAAGGGTATGGGAGGCATGCCTTTCTCAACCTTGTCCTCATAGGAAATTACCACGGCTTTTTCAGCTCCTTTCACCCTTTCCATAATCCTGTCCTTTTCCTTTTCATCAAAGATGTTTCCTGCTTCATGCTCTCCCTGAAACTTCCTCCTGTACTGCATGCTTGCTATTATTTTCCAGAACTTTTCAGGAACGAAGTTCTGTATCTCAAGCTCCCTCTTTACAATCATGGCCAGAGTAGGGCTCTGAACCCTTCCAACAGAGAGAAAATCCCTGCCAAGCTTCTTTGATGCTATGGATATAAGCCTTGTTAGAACAGCGCCCCATGCCAAATCTATGTACTGCCTCGACTCCGCAGATTTTGCAAGGTTTTCATCAAGATCTGTTAGGTTTGCGAATGCCTTCTCTATCTCGGGCTTAATGAGAGCGCTGAACCTCGCCCTTTTCACCTTTATATCTGGATTCACGGACTTTATTATCTCAAGAGCCTCCTTTCCTATGAGCTCTCCCTCCCTGTCGTAGTCCGTGGCTATTATTACCGTATCGCATTCTTTTGCCAGCCTTTTCAGTATGTTCCCTATGGCCTTTGCATGTATCCTCTTCTCAGGCTCAACCCATATTAGCTCCTCAGGGTCAACCTTCATCCATTGATTGTACTTTTTATCGTAATCAAGGTTGACTATGTGGCCTGCCAGACCGATAACATAGTATTTCTCCCCATCCCTCTCAAAGCTGTGTATGCTCACCCTTCCCTCCCTCTTTGTCTTAGCCTTACCCTCCGATAGAACATGCGCTATTCTTCTGGCAGCATTGGCCTTTTCCCCGATTATGAGGGTTGTCATCACTGAGCGGATTTCCACACTTTATTTATAGATGCCGACAGGGTTTTAGAAACACCTTTATATCCTTTCCATTTTTCCAAGCCGGTTTTGATATGTCCGAGTATCCGAGAAAAGAGGTTGAGGCTAAGTGGCAGGACGCATGGGAAGAATGGAAGATATACCGCTTTGACCCTGAATCAGATAAAGAGCCGTACACCATAGACAACCCGCCGAGATACGCATCAGGAGCCCTGCACATAGGCCACGCTGTCCACTATACCCACATAGACTTCGCAGCGCGCTACAAGAGGATGAGGGGCTACAATGTCATGTTTCCCCTGTGCTTCGATGTTAACGGCATGCCGATAGAGGTCAACGTTGAGAAGAAGTACGGAATAAAGATGAGAGATACAGACAGGCATGAGTTCATAAAGCTCTGCAGGGACTTCGCAAATGCGAATATAGAGGAGATGAAGAGGCAGTTCAAGATACTCGGGCACTCAATGGATCCATCGGTTTATTATCAGACCGATGCTGACTATTATCGGAAGATAACTCAGCTAACATTCATAGACATGTACAAAAAAGGCTATGTTTACAAGGGGGAGAGCCCGATAAACTGGTGTCCTCGCTGCGGAACAGCCCTCGCAGATGCAGAGGTGGAATACACTGAGAGGAAAACCCTTCTGAACTACATAAAATTCAAGGATGTGGAGACAGGAGATGATGTCCTAATAGCCACAACAAGGCCTGAACTTTTGGGAGCATGCAAGTTAGTGGCTGTGAATCCTAATGATGAAAAACACAGACACCTAATAGGAAGGAGGCTGAAAACCCCGATATACGACATAGAGGTTGAGGTGGTGGGAGATGAGAAGGTTGACCCTGAGTTCGGTACCGGAGTGGTTATGATCTGCACCATCGGAGACAAGGACGATCTGGAGTGGATATTCAAGTACAAACTCCCCATAGATAAGAGCATAGACGAGCAGGGAAGGATGACTGAAATTGCTGGTAAATACGCTGGAATGAGCGTTCAGGATGCGAGAAAAGCCATAATTGAGGATATGAAGGCTCAGGGACTTCTGGTGAAGCAGGAGGAGATTACCCAGACCGTCGGAACATGCTGGCGCTGCCACACACCTCTGGAATTCCTGCAGGTTCCCCAGTGGTTCTTCAACATACTTGACCACAAAGA
>JALSOU010000151.1 GCA_026986305.1 Thermoplasmata archaeon
AAGAGATGGGGTTCGAGAAGACTCTTCTGGGAGTTGATGCGTACTTTAATGGAAAGATCATAGGAAAGGATTTGGATGAGAGGTCCCTGCTCAAACTTTTAGATGAGCATGAAAAGGCGAAGATAATAGTGAGTCCAATAGGAGCACAGGGGTTCATATTCGGGAGAGGGAACCAGCAGATAAGCGCAGAGGTCATAATGAAGGTGGGAAAGGAGAACATAATCGTGGTGGCCACACCTCAGAAATTGAGGGAAACCCCTGAGCTACATGCCTATACAGGAGATGAGGATGTTGACAGAGCTCTGAAGGGCTACATAAGGGTTTTAAGCGGATATGGCAGGTATGTGCTTAAAAAGGTATCATAGTTCAGATTCAGCAGACTCTGACACAAGCTCTGTTCCGTACTTCTTAATAATCTTTTGAAGGTAAACAAACCACCATGCCTCTGAAAGAGCTATGGCACTTAGGAAGAGCGCTGTGTAGAGCGTGTATCCACTGATTATTCCCCTGTGTATGGTGTAGGAGAACTCTCCGCTGCCATTTCCCTTTATTACTACGACATACTCGTTGTAAGTCCCTGAATCAGGTGGATAAATGCTCACGCTGTTCGGAGCCTCGGCCTCTATGGAATACCTCTTTAAGGTGTAGCTGATTCCAGAGTGGTACCTCTCTTTATCAAACACATATACAGTGTAGTTTCCCGTGTATGTGGTTGGATTTATCTCAACCGTGCTCTCAGTTATGCCGAACCTGTCCAGTGAGCTGAATTCAAAGCTGGCTGTTGAATTGACCATCTCTATAGTATGACTCTCCTCCATCACACCCTCCCATGTGCTTTCAGCCGCTGGATTTGCGAAGAGCGCTATGACGATGAGGGCAATTACCATGATTTTAAGCGCATTTTTTGAGGCCTTCTTTGCGGTGAAGTATCTTGCAGAATCCGAGTCCTGACTCCTTATCTCAAGCATTGTGAAGAAGAAGGATTCAAAGCACATGGCTGTTAGCATTATCAGGACCACATAGCTGAAATAGGACATAGGCAGATAAAAAGGCTTGAAGGTTGCACCCTGAAGAAGGGAAAAGAAGAAGCCTATGCCAACCATGGCTGCTATCTGAACCATGTATGCCCTTATCTCCATGGACCTTATTCTTGTGAGATAGAAGGTCCTCTCAAGAACATCCGCCGTGCGTTTCACAGAGGACAATCATTTTAGGATAAAATATTATCTCATATCCTTCCATGAGAGCATTGGATTTCTGGCAGCCTTAACCTCGTCAACCCTCTTCACAGCTGTGCTGTGGGGAGCGCTCTTTATAAGCTCAGGGTCCTCGCTCAGAATCTTTATGAAGGCCTCTGCGAAGCTGTCCAGAATCTCCTTGCTCTCGCTCTCCGTGGGCTCAATCATTATTGCCTCGTGTACCATCAGTGGGAAGTATATGGTGGGAGCGTGAAAACCGTAATCCAGAAGGCGCTTGGCAATGTCAAGGGTCCTTATTCCTTTGGACTTAAGGGCTTCTCCGCTGAGAACAAACTCGTGTTTTCTGAGCTTTTTATGGGGCATTTCCAGATGCTTTGAAAGCACCGATGCCAGATAATTTGAGTTGAGAACCGCCCTCTCGCTCGCCTTTTTCAGCCCTTCTGCACCCATCCTTCTTATGTAAAGCCATGCCTTCAGAAAAACTGCGAAATTTCCGTAATACGCCCTTACCTTTCCTATGCTGTGCGGTATGTCGTAGTTCAGGAAATACCTCTTCCCATCGTAGTCAACCAGAGGAACAGGGAGAAAGTCCCTGAGTTTTTTTACCACACCTACAGGGCCTGAGCCGGGCCCGCCCCCACCGTGGGGGGTTGAAAAGGTTTTGTGGAGGTTAAAGTGCATAACATCGAAGCCCATCTTCCCCGGGTTGCTTATTCCCATTATAGCATTGAGATTTGCCCCATCATAGTAGAGCAGGGCTCCTGCATCATGCACCATTTTAGCTATTTCCACAACATTTTCCTCAAATATTCCCAGAGTGTTGGGATTTGTGAGCATGAAGGCG
>JALSOU010000152.1 GCA_026986305.1 Thermoplasmata archaeon
GCGTCCTCCTATCGTCGCCGAACTTCTCCTTTATCTCCATGAGCTCGTCCTTCATTATCTTAAGTATCCTCTCCCTGTGAGCCAGTATATCCCTCAATTCCTTTATTCTCTCCATCAGCTCCGCATTCTCATCCTTTATCTTCTGCCTCTCAAGGCCTGTGAGGCGCTGCAGTTTCATGTCAAGTATGGCCTTTGCCTGAACCTCTGTAAGAAGGAACTTGGATACCAACCTGTGCTTCGCCTCATCGGTGGTCTTTGAGGACCTTATTAATGATATGACTTCATCAAGATGGTCAAGAGCTATCAGGAGGCCTTCAAGTATGTGAGCTCTCTCCTCAGCCTTTTTCAGCTCATACTCAGTCCTTCTCCTGACAACTGTTTCCCTGTGCCTGAGAAACTCAGCCATCAGCTCCTTTAGATTAAGGGTTCTTGGAACTCCTTCCACAAGGGCAACATTATTTATTCCGAAGGTGTATTCCATCTGCGTGTGCTTGAAGAGCTGATTCAGGACTATGTCTGCCATGGCTCCTTTTTTCAGCTCTATGACTATCCTCATCCCTCTCCTGTCGCTCTCATCTCTAAGGTCAGATATGCCATCTATGACCCCGTTTTTTACCAGATCAGCTATGCTCTGAAGGAGATTGGACTTATTGACCATGTAGGGTATCTCTGTTACGATTATCCTCTCCCTTCCCCGATGCTCCTCAATATTTGTCCTTGCCCTTACCTTGACAGCGCCCCTTCCCGTGGTGTAGGCGCTCACTATTCCAGCAGTTCCGTAGATTATTCCGCCTGTGGGAAAGTCAGGGCCTTTCACATACTCCATAAGGTCTATGGGCTCAAGATCGGGGTTGTCTATCAGAGCTATGAGTCCGTCTATTATCTCGTTCAGGTTGTGTGGAGCCATGTTCGTGGCCATTCCCACGGCTATACCCGATGAGCCGTTCACAAGAAGGTTTGGAAACATTGAAGGCAGAACCACAGGCTCCTTCAGGGAGGCGTCAAAGTTGTCCATGAAGTCCACTGTGTCCTTCTCTATGTCCTTAAGCATGTACTCCGCAACCCTTGAAAGTCTGGCCTCGGTGTATCTCATGGCAGCTGGGCTATCACCATCAACACTGCCGAAGTTACCCTGACCATCTATGAGAGGATATCTCAGTGAAAAGTCCTGTGCCATCCTAACCAGAGCATCGTAAACAGCGTTATCTCCGTGTGGATGGTACTTACCCAAAACCTCTCCAACTATCCTAGCGCTCTTCTTGTAAGGCTTGTTGTGGGTTATTCCCATGTCGTACATCGCATAGAGAATCCTTCTATGAACAGGCTTGAGCCCGTCACGAACATCGGGGAGCGCTCTCCCCACTATAACGGACATGGCATAGTCTATGTAGGAGCGCTTCATCTCCTCTTCAACGGGTTTTTCTGTTATCCTTCCTGAAACTTCAACTGCATCCTCATCATATGTCAAGGTTCACGACCTCCTTCGCATGTCTGTAAATATACTCACGCCTCGGCTCAACCCTGTCTCCCATGAGTATGGTAAAAAGCTCATCTGCAAGCATTGCATCCTCTATGGTAACCCTTACCAACTTCCGGGTCTCAGGGTCCATGGTGGTTTCCCAGAGCTGGTGGGGATTCATCTCTCCCAGACCCTTGTATCTCTGCACAGATGCCCCAGGCATCTCCTCCAGAGCCTTTGAAAGCTCCTCCTCTGTGTAACAGTAAATCTCCTTATTGCCTTTCTTAACCCTGTAAAGCGGAGGCTGAGCTATGTAAACATGGCCATTCTCAATGAGAGGGCGCATGTACCTGTAGAAGAATGTGAGAAGAAGGGTTCTTATGTGCGCTCCATCAACATCCGCATCTGTCATTATGATTATCCTGTGGTATCTCAGCTTTGATATGTCAAAATCGTCCTTTATTCCCGTACCTATGGCGGTTATCAGAGTCCTTATCTCCTCGTTCTTCAGTATCTTGTCTAGCCTCGCTTTTTCAACATTGATTATCTTTCCCCTCAACGGAAGTATGGCCTGAAAATTCCTGTCCCTGCCCTGCTTCGCACTACCACCTGCTGAGTCTCCCTCAACTATGAAGAGTTCGGTTTTTGATGGGTCCCTCTCAGAGCAGTCTGCAAGCTTCCCGGGAAGAGATGCCGTTTCCAGAAGTCCTTTTCTTCTTGTAAGTTCCCTGGCTTTTCTCGCCGCCTCTCTCGCCTGCGCAGCTAACCTAGCTTTTGTCACTGCAATCTCACCCACAGATGGATGCTCTTCAAGGTACTCTGAGAGCTTTTCATAGACTATGGAAGAAACTATGCCCATAACCTCGCTGTTTCCCAGCTTTGTCTTTGTCTGTCCCTCAAACTGAGGCTCAGGAACTTTTACGCTTATTATGGCAGTTAAGCCCTCTCTAACATCCTCTCCGCTGAGCTTCTCGTCCTTTTTCAGCAATCCTCTTTTAGAGCCGTATTCGTTCATCACCCTTGTAAGTGAGGAGCGGAAGCCGCTTAGATGGCTCCCACCCTCAATCGTGTTTATGTTGTTGGCATATGAGTATATCTGCTCCTTGTAGTCATCGGTGTACTGCATTGCCACCTCTACCTGAACATTCTCCTTATCACCGCTTATGTAAATGGGATCGGGGTGTAAGGGCTTCTTAGCCCTGTTAAGGTACTCAACGAACTCTATTATCCCCCCTTCATAATGGAACTTCTCTCTTATTGGCTCATCCTTTCTGAGGTCCTCAATGGATATCCTTATCCCTCTGTTTAAAAAGGCCAGTTCCATGAGCCTGTGCCTCAGAATATCGTAGTTGAACTCGGTGGTGTCAAATATCTCAGGGTCAGGCTTGAACCTTATCTCAGTTCCCCTCTCCTCTGTCTCACCAACTATCTCCACCGGCCCCTTTGGAACTCCTCTTTCATATCTCTGCCTGTATATCCTCCCGTCCCTCTTTACGATAACTTCCATCCACTCGGAGAGCGCATTGACCACTGAAACTCCTACTCCGTGAAGACCTCCAGAGACCTTGTAGGATTTCCTGTCAAACTTTCCTCCTGCGTGGAGCTTTGTCATCACTATTTCAAGGGCTGAAACCCCGTATTTCGGGTGTTTATCCACAGGGATTCCCCTGCCATCGTCCCTAACTGTTACGCTTCCATCCTTTTCCAGTCGCACTTCAATTGAAGTGCAGTAGCCAGCCATGGCCTCATCTATGGAGTTGTCCACAACCTCATAGACAAGGTGGTGGAGGCCGTGATAATCTGTGCTGCCTATGTACATTCCCGGCCTTTTTCTTACTGCCTGAAGACCTTCCAGAACCTGAATATTCTGCGCTGTGTATTCTTCGCTCATTGAGTCACCTTTGAACAGAGCCGAATCTTCTCTTGGTATAAAAGGATTTTTGCCGTTTTTCGCTGTTTTTTGAGGGTTTTACTCCCGTTTTCGTATGTTTTTACATTATTAATAAATAAAAAATCATAAAATATGATTTTCCTGAGTTTTTGAGGGTTTAGAGGAGATTTTTTGGAATAGAGGGCGTCTCCATTATCGCCATGCCAAGCTTTATCTCCCTGCCGTTAATCTCCAGATGTGGGATTTATAATTTTAAAATTGCGAGTCTCAAATTTTTCCCTATAAAGCCAACCTGTAAATTTTTATATGATTTGTATCTTCCACTTTCATGAATGGAAAAATAATGCTGAAAAATATACCTGTTGTTCCTCTAGATCCAAATAGAGATGCTATTCTTATAAAAAAGCGTGGAAAAATATTGAATATACCATTTACAGACATTGATCGCATAGAAATGGAAATCAGAATAAACTCAGCAATGTGGGGTTTTCCAGAGTACTATGTGTTAGTTATATATCTCAAAAATGGGGAGAAATACGAGAAAACAATTCAGAATCCAGCAATCTTCGAAGAGATATATGCTTGGGGTATTGAGAAAGGAATTATAGATCCTGAGAAAGAGAAAGAATATCTGATAAAATACAGGAATAAAATCATGAAAAAGGCCGTAAGAAATTCCATAATCCTGAACAGGATTTCTATCGGCATATTCATTTCTGTGATGCTCGGAATCCCTGCCCTTCTGTACACAACAGGCATTAAAACATCGTTGTTGGACCTTCTTGCTTCATCACTTCTTTTCACATCCCTTGCATTCATTTTTTTGCTTCTAACTCTGCCCTTGGCCGGAAGTAAGTTGAAAGCCATGGTTACCACATTTCTTTACAGAAATTCTCTATTCAGAGTGAGCTTTAAGGAGGATTCGGGGATTGATGTGGATTACAGGAGACTCTCTGATGAAAAGAAAAAAGGATTAAGGGCCATGATACCTATATTGGGCTTTCTAGGAGTCTCGATGCTGATAAGTTCCCCTCTTTATTTCGGTTCCAGACTGTTCTATGCAATGTTGCTTTTCGGCATGCTCTCCCTGTCCATCTCACTGTTTATGTGGAAAAACTAAGGGGGCCAAGTTTTATCTTTAACCTATCTTCTCCGTGTGCATGCAACCCATATCCTTTCTGGAGATGCGCGAGTACGACAGAAACGCAGTGTGGCTCGGAGTTCCTGAGGAAAGGCTCATGGAAAATGCAGGAAAAGGAGCGGCGGAAATAATAGCTGATAGATATGGTGTCAAAGGAAAAAAGGTCCTAATAGTCTGCGGCACAGGAAACAACGCCGGCGATGGCACCGTTGTCGCCAGACATCTGAAAGAGAAAGGAGCGGAGCCCGTTATATTCCTGCTAAAAGGATATGTTAGGAGTGAGCTGTCAAATCTCAACCTTAAAAGGGCCATGGACATGGGAATCCCTGTTAAAAAAGAGGGGTTAAAGGAAGAGGTGGAGAGCGCTGACATCATAGTTGATGCGCTCCTCGGAATCGGGGTAACGGGAAATCCAAGGGAGCCTTATAGGAGCGCCATAGAGCTGATAAATTCCTCGGGAAAGCCCGTAATATCCATAGACATTCCTTCCGGAATGGGATATGAACCATCTGTGAATGCAGAGCTTACAATAACATTTGACTCGCCGAAAGAGGGCATGGAAGGGAATGTTAAGGTGGTGGATATAGGAATACCTGAGGATGCCAAGAGATATGTTGGTCCCGGAGCCTTTGTCAGATATCCAAGGCCTTCAAAGGATGCCCATAAGGGGGATTCTGGAAGGGTTATGATAATCGGAGGCGGTCCATATCACGGTGCTCCGATAATGGCGGGGAAAGCCGCATACAGGGCGGGTTCTGATCTGGTTTATCTCACAGTTCCTGAGAGGATATATCCTGTTGTGGCTGGAGCCTGCGACAACTTCATAGTGTTCTCCGAAGGAGAGGCTGTTATAGACGACAGGGCTGTTGAGAGATTCATAGACATGCAGGAGAAACTCCATGCTGCGCTCATAGGTCCAGGGATAGGGAGAGATAAGAGGACGAAGATTGCGGTGGAATACATGGTGGGGAGCGCTGAAATACCCTTGGTTCTGGATGCGGATGCCCTTCACCTGATTAAACCCGACTCTCTGCCTGAGAATACTGTTATCACACCGCATAGAGGGGAGTTTGAGGCGATTTTCGGAGTGGGAGCTCCGGAAAACATGGATGAGCGGAAGGAGATAGTGAGGGAGATGGCTGAGAAATACGGAATAATAGTTGTGCTTAAGGGTCCTGTGGATGTGATTTCAGACGGAAAACATCTTTCTCTTAATCGCACAGGCGTGCCGAGGATGGCTGTTGGAGGGACTGGGGATGTTCTTTCAGGCACGATAACTTCGCTTATCGGCAGGGGAATGGAGCCGTATCACGCTGCAAGACTAGGAACATTCATAAACGGATATGCTGGAGAGCTCGCATTCAAGGAGAAGAGCTACGGAATGATTGCCACGGATGTCATAGAGAAGATACCAGAGGTGTTGAGGGAGTTTGTTTGAGATGATTTGTTGATGAGATCACGAGCACATCTGAAGTTCATTCGTTAAGCTGTATTTTGTCGGAGACAATCGTTGAAGCGAGAGAAACTCTGTTATATGTTGGTAGTATTTTTACCTGCAAACTACCAGTAAGGAATTGAAGAATTCAGAAAATGAATGGAATGGTCTATTGAATTGGAGATAGCTACCAGGCCCTACTTTATAATCACCCTCAGTACCAAGTGGCCAAATAGATAAATAACGATTCACATCTTCAGCAGTTATGAGATAACCTGTATTGGGCGATTCGTAAAGCAAAACAAGATACCATTCTTTACCAGATCGCTTTAATTCATCAATTCTGTTTGCAGTTACACCCCATCTATAAGGTTTTTCAGAACGCACTTTAAAGTATATCAAGCAGTTTATTGACCCAGATAGTTCAACTATGTTCTTGCTTACCCGCATTGTGCCTTGAGACCAAAACTTAACAGAAAAACTATTTTCTTCTCCGAGATGCCTCAGTAGCGAAATAAACTCGGTTTGAATTTGATTTGCATTCATTTAATTTCACCTTTCGTAAATTCTCCTGTTTTTGAGTTATTCCGAAGCCCCATTTCCAATCTCATCCCACCACCATACACAACCAAATTAAAAATCTTTCTAAGGACAATATCTTTTCATTCAATTATTCCTGCTTTTATCGATACATCTCCCTCCTTATCCTCGGTACAAATGCCATGAGAACCGCTGTTTCAGTCAGTCTTTTCCTGTCATACTTCCCTTCTGTGAGAAAGCCTATGGCCCCCTGCTTATAGCCGATATTATTTAGGTTGAAGAGCTTATCCATGGCCTCACCGATACTCATACCCTTTTTCACAAGATTTATGACATGCTCAGGATAGTAAAAACCCGGACCGTGGCCTACGGTTATCACGCCTCTTTTATCCACAATAGCGCAGTACTGCACATCAAAATACCTCTCAACCACAGGATTCCAGATAAGGCCCGCCTCTATGCCAATACCTAGGTCAGCATCTCCTATGGCATTTTTAGACCTGTTTATCGCACCTTTTACAGTGTCTTCATCAAAGGGCTGCTCAGGAACTCCTGAATCCACCTTAACTCCATTAACTTCCAGCTTTTCATAGAACATTGATAGAACATCTTTCACTGCATTCACCTTATTCGGGTTCAGGGAGCCGACATTCACCCTCAGAGCCCTCAATAATTTCCCTTCTTCATCTATCTCTCCAGCCCTTATCCTAGATGAGCTTATTGGAAGGAAATCGTCTGCGAGAACATGCGGAACAACATGGATTTTCAGTGGTTTTATGCCCTTTTCTCCCCTTATCCTGTTTATCTCCTCTGCGCTCTTAACCGTCTCCTCTGAAACCACTATGTCCGTGTATTTCTCTTCAGTGGCATCGCCGTATCTGTCTTCAAGAGGGTGTATCTCGTAGTTCTCATACCCCATCTCCGATAGATATCTCTCCATTCTCGCTTTCCGCTCTCCATAAGGCTTCACCTCCCTGTTTCTACTGGACCTAGCGAATTCATCTGTAGTTATGCCTATGACCACCTTTTTTCCCATTGAAAATGCCTTCTTTAGTAGGGCTCTGTGGCCTTTATGCAGATATTCAAAGGTTCCTCCCACACATATCAGCTTATCACCTCAGGAGATAGGAGGAGAACATTATCACTACCAATATAGCAACCAATACCCACATCAGATAGATGCTCTTCTTTTTCTGCCTCATCATGAGGTTCCACTTCTCCTCGCATGCCTTTGAGCAGAACTCCTGATCCGGAGGTATGGATATTCCACATACAGGGCAGTGCTTGTGGGGTGGTATTTCGCTCATGATCCTGAATTCGCAATCTCTTTAAAAACTATTCCACCTTTTTCAGCTGCATCTCGTACATCCTTATCATTTCCTCAGTTGTTGTTGCATCCTCAGGACCCCTGTCATCTCTCCAGTTTCCCGTGAACCTCGGAAACCTTATTGCGAGGCCTGCGCATTCCTTAATCTGACCGTAAGCGCAGGTGTGATTTGGACTGAGTGTAATCTCTGCGCCCAGCACTTCAAGAACAAAGTTTGGTACAAACCATACATCTGGCTCCATCTTTGAGTCCACTCTGGGATGCCTCTCTTCTATGACATAGGGCCTGAATATCTCTGGAAGGTTCTCAAGGTCCTCATCTGTGAACCCGCTTCCAAGCTTGCAAACGGTCTCAAACATATCTCTGTCAGGATTGTATGCCGCCATTAGGAGAGCTCCGTATTTTCCAGCCCTTCTACCCCTTCCCATGAAAGCACCCACGGGAACTAGGTCAACTGTATCGGTCATCTCGCTCTTGTAGTCCTTCTTGTACTTTATCCAGAGAAATCCCCTTGCCCCAGCCTTGTATATGGACTCTTCGGATATGGATTTTGCCATTATTCCCTCGCATCCAGCATCTATGGCCTCGTTGAAGAATTGCTCCGCTTCCTCTACTTTGTCTGTTATCAAAATTGTGGAAATCTTCACCCTTTCGGTTTCCTCAAAGCTCTTCATCAGGGCATCTCTTCTTTCAAGGTACGGCTTTACTGTGAGGTCCTGTCCATCGAGATAGAGGGCATCAAACAGGAAGATGACAACTGGATATTCCTCAATCGCCTCTTCAACACCGTATTTTCTCCCCCTCCTTCTGGAAACCACCTGAAAAGGTAGCATTTCGCCTGTGCTGAGGTCCACTGGCACGGCTTCTCCTTCAAATATGCCCTCCTTTCCCTTAAAAGCGCTCCTCAACGCCTCAACTATGTCTGGAAACTGGGATGTG
>JALSOU010000153.1 GCA_026986305.1 Thermoplasmata archaeon
ATGAATCTTCCGTCCAGAATCCTCAGAACAGGCCCTTTTCCAAGGACTATTGGTACTAGGTGCGTGGGCATGTCTGGAGCATCCGTTGTTGTGTATGTATCAACAGCTATGGCCCAGTCAGGTTTCATGGTGTTTGACACAACAAAGGCCCCTCTCAGGCCGATTTCCTCCTGAACAGTCCAGACAAAGCTTATCCTTTTGTTGAGCTTTTTCTTTGAGAGTATCTGCAGAGCCCTGAGGATTCCGTATGTTCCCACCCTATTGTCCAGTGCCCTGCTGATTATGTACTTGCCATTCATAACATCGAAATCCTTCTTTATGGTTATTGGGTCCAGTATCTTTATTCCAAGCTTTTCAGTTTCCTCTTTGCTTCTGGTCCCCACATCCACCTTTATGGTCTCATATTTCGGCACCTTCTTCGCTTCCTCAGGGTCAAGTGTGAGGTGGGGGGCTTTTATCCCTATGACTCCGGGAACAGGGCCTTTCTCCGTGTATATCAAAACTTCCCTAGCTATGAGGGTTCTGTTATCAACGCCTCCAACGGTTCTTATCCTGAGGGTTCCATCCTTTTCTATGTTTGATACCACCATGCCTATTTCATCCATGTGGGCCGCCATTACCAGATGCCTATCTCCTTCCCCTATCTCCACTATGAGGTTGCCTATGTTGTCCATCCTTATTCTGTCTGAATCCACGAAATCCTCCACTATTGAGCGAATCTCTGTGGCTATTGGGGATTCAAAACCGCTCACTCCGGGTGTCAGGGTGAGCCTCTTCAGAAGTTCAAGCTCTTCGGGTTTCATGGGCATGCATATCTGACCTGTAAATAAGCTTTGGGAATTCCTTTAATACCACATTCATTTCTTCCAAACATGCCAACCATAATTGAGAAGATATTCGCCTCGCACTCAAAAGATAAGGTTGAGCCGGGAGAGATAATCTGGCTTGATCTGGATGTTAGGACTGCAAGGGATTTCGGAGGACCGAATGTGGTGAAACATCTCAGGGAGCATTACGATGGAAACTATGTTGAAGACCCTGAAAAGACATTTTTCACCTTTGACCTGAGCGTCCCTGCGAAAACGATAAAGTACGCCATAAACCAGCAGATATGCAGGAACTTTGCCAGAGAAACAGGGATAAGAGTGTTTGATGTTGATTCTGGCATAGGGACCCATGTTCTTCTTGAAAAAGGCATAGTTTTACCCGGAAGCACCGCAGTGGGCACAGACTCACATTACAACATACTTGGAGCGATAGGTGCCTTCGGTCAGGGAATGGGGGACAAGGACATAGCCTTTGCGTTCAAGACTGGAAAGACATGGTTTGAGGTTCCGGAGAGTATGAAAATCGTTGTTGAAGGGGAGTATAAATGGCCTGCTACAGCCAGAGACCTGACATTCGCTGTTATGAAAGAGATTGGCTCATCAGGAATGCTTGGAAAGGCTGCGGATTACTACGGAGATGCCATAGGTAGGTTGAGCCTTGATGGAAGAATCACCCTCGCTTCCCAGACAACAGAGATGGGTGGGATAATAGCGTTTATACCTCCAAACAAAGAGGTTCTGGATTTCATAGAAAAAAGGGCAAAAAGGGCGGTTAAACCCGTTTATCCAGATAAAGATGCGGAGTACTCGGAAGAGGTGCATATAAATGTGAACGGGCTTGAGCCGCTGGTCGCAGCTCCACCTAAGCCCACGAATGTTAAACCTGTGTCAGAGCTTGAAGGGATGGAGATAGACTCGGTGTTCATAGGTTCGTGTACAAACGGGAGATATGAGGACATGCTGGCAGCTGCGAAGGTGCTTAAAGGAAAGAAGGTCAAAGAGGGAATAAATCTAAGGATTACTCCTGCTACAAAGGAAGTGTGGGCAAGGGTGATAAAGGAAGGACTCATAGACATATTCCTAAATGCTGGGGCGGTGGTGCTTACAAACCCTGGATGCGGTGGATGTGCAGAGGGAATGCCAGGACTTGTCGGAAAAG
>JALSOU010000154.1 GCA_026986305.1 Thermoplasmata archaeon
AGAAATTCGGAGAATTTATCGAGTAAGGCTCGAGCAATTGCCAAATATTATAGTGCTCGAGCCGGGATTCGAACCCGGGTCCGGGGCTCCGCAGGCCCCTAGGATATCCAAGCTACCCCACTCGAGCATGGTGCAGGAATGAGGTAAAAAGAGAGGTATAAAAAGGATTTGACTGGATATCTATCTTTTCCTGAAAAATCCCTTTCTAGCCGTGTTTCTAAGCTCCTTATCAAGCTCTATGAGGAGTTCCTTCTGCCTAGGGGTGAGCTTTTTCGGAACATCTATGTTTACGATAACATACATATCTCCTCTCCGCCCTGTCCTTATGTGTGGCATTCCCATGCCTTTCAGTCTAAAATGTGTTTCTGCCTGAGTTCCTGCTGGGATTTTCAGCTTAGCGCTCCCCTCTAGAGTTTTCACCTCAATCTCGCCGCCGAGAGCCGCCACCGTAAATGGAATCCTCTCCTCTTTTATTATGTCAGTGCCATCAACCTGAAACTCAGGGTCTTTTTTCAGATGAAGAACCACATATAGGTCTCCCGGAGGCTCACCATTTTCCCCAGCTTCTCCCATGTTTGGAATTCTGAGACTAAGACCCTCATAAGCCCCCTTAGGTATCTTAACGGTGATGCTCTCCTTAACCCTGACCCTTCCTGTGCCTTTGCATACAGGGCATGGATTGCTTATCTTCTTTCCAGTTCCTCCGCATGTCGGACAGGTTCTGGTTGTTACGAACCTCATGAAGCCATTGGAGCGCACATCCTGAACCCTTCCTGTTCCCCTGCATGTTGGGCAGACCTCAACTTTTCCATCTGCTGAACCTGTGCCGTTGCACCTCTCACATACCTTATATCTCGGTATTTTTATCTCCTTTTCCGCACCGAAAGCCGCATCTCGCAGGTCTATCTCCATGTCATACCTGAGATCGTGGCCTTTTCTCCTGAAATCCCTGCGACCTCCGAAGAACATGTCAAATATGCTGTCAAAACCGAAGTCCATGCCGAAGGAGCGGAATATATCGTCAAAATCCACATTTCTGAATATGTCCTCCTGTGAGAACCTTCCGTCTATGCCTGCATGACCGTACTGGTCATAGAGCCTGCGCTTTTCATCGTCAGAGAGCACTGCATATGCCTCTGAAATCTCCTTGAACTTTTCCTCAGCCTCCTCCCTGTTGTCAGGGTTCATGTCGGGATGCCACTTCTTAGCCAGCCTTCTATAGGCTCTCTTTATCTCCTCTTTAGTGGCATCCCTGCTTACGCCCAGAACCTCGTAGTAATCCCTTTTACCCATTATTTCTCCTCATTCACCCTATACTCCGCATCCACCACATCTTCCTTAGCACCTGATCCCTGATTTTGCTGAGCTCCCTGCTGTGCGCTCTGCGCCTGCTGATATATTCTCGTGGAAACTGAATAAAACGCCTGTGAAAGCTCCTCTGTTGCCTTCTTTATCTCCTCTGCGCTATTCTTTTCATCTGCCATTGCCTCTCTCAGCGCTTTCATCTTTTCCTCTATGCTCTTCCTCTCGCTATCCGTTACCTTATCGCCAAGCTCTTTCAGGCTCTTTTCCACGGTGTAAATAAGCGCATCCGCCTGATTCACCGCCTCTATCCTCTCCTTTCTCCTCTTATCCTCTTCGGCGTACTTCTCAGCCTCCTTTATTTTCTGCTGTATCTCCTCTTCGCTCAGGTTTGTGGACGCTGTTATAGTTATCTTCTGCTCCCTTCCTGTTCCTTTGTCCTTTGCCTTTACCTCCAGAATTCCGTCTGCATTTATCTTGAAGGTAACCTCTATCTGCGGAACACCTCTTGGAGCGGGAGGTATGCCGTCAAGTATGAACCTTCCCAGAGATATATTGTCTTTAGCCATTGGCCTCTCGCCCTGAAGCACATGTATCTCCACCTGAGTCTGGTTGTCGGCAGCGGTTGAGAATATCTGAGTTTTTTCCGTAGGTATCGTCGTGTTCCTCGGAATCATAGGGGTCATCACACCTCCGAGGGTCTCAATTCCAAGAGTGAGTGGGGTGACATCAAGAAGCAGTATGTCCTTTACCTCTCCTGATAGGACTCCGCCCTGTATGGCAGCACCCATAGCCACGCACTCATCAGGGTTTATGTTCTTATAAGGCTCCTTTCCGAAGTAATCCTTCACAAGCTTTTGAACCATGGGCATCCTCGTTGACCCACCAACAAGAATCACCTTGTCTATGTCCTCCTTTTTAAGGCCTGCATCGGAGAGCGCTCTCTCTATGGACGGCACCGTGCGCTCTAAAAGGTCCCTCGTCATCTCCTCAAACTTCGCCCTTGTGAGCGTGACATTGAGGTGCTTTGGTCCAGATGCGTCTGCCGCAATGTATGGGAGATTTATGGTGGTCTGCATCAGCCCAGACAGTTCTTTCTTCGCCTTTTCTGCTGCCTCCTTTATCCTCTGCATGGCCATTGGATCATTTCTAAGGTCTATGCCAGTGTCTTTCTTGAACTCTTCAACCAGATAATCCATTATCCTCTGGTCCCAATCATCTCCCCCTAGATGCGTGTCTCCGCTGGTTGCCAAAACCTCAAAGACTCCGTCCCCAACTTCAAGTATGGAGACATCGAATGTTCCTCCACCCAAATCGTAAACAAGTATCTTCTCTCCCTCGGCTTTATCAAGGCCGTATGCGAGGGATGATGCGGTGGGTTCATTTATTATGCGCCTAACATTCAGACCTGCGATCTTCCCAGCATTTTTGGTGGCCTGCCTCTGGTTATCGTTGAAATATGCTGGCACAGTTATGACCACGTCTGTTATCTTCTCACCCAAATAGGCTTCAGCATCCTGTTTAAGCTTTCTAAGTATGAAAGCTGAGATCTCCTCAGGTGTGTACTCCTTATCATCTATCTTAACCCTGTAATTTGTGCCCATCTTCCTCTTTATGGATATGATGGTCCTGTCTGGATTGACTATTGCCTGCCTTTTTGCGGCCTCACCCACAAGAATCTCTCCGTCCTTTGTGAATGCTACCACAGATGGTGTTGTCCTACCACCTTCGGCGTTGGGTATGACAGTTGCCTGACCGCCTTCCATCACAGCCATGCATGAATTGGTTGTTCCAAGGTCTATTCCGAGTATCTTTCCCATAATTACACCTCCTCATCTTCTTTTCCTTCTTTTCTTTCCTCTTTAGCCTTACCTACCCTGACCTTTGAATGCCTTATGACCTTCTCATGAAGCATGTATCCCCTCTGAAACTCCTCTATGACCACCCCTTCTTCTCCTTCTCCTGTGGCTATAGCATCGTGAAAGTTCGGGTTGAACTTCATTCCAACAGCATCTATGGGTCTGACGCCAAACTCTGAAAGTATGGACTCGACCTGAGCTTTAATCATCTCCAAGCCAGTTCTGAACTCGCCTTTTTCATGGGATATTGCCCTTTCAAGCGTGTCTATCACTTCAAGCATCCTCACTATAAGAGGCTCACAGCCGTATTTTTTCTGTAACTCGTTTTCTTTCTGTATCCTCTTTCTGTAGTTGTCGAAGTCAGCCTGTATCCTCTGTGCTAGAGATTTTATCTCTTCGTATTCCTTTTTCATCTGGTCCAGCTCAGACTTAAGCCTCTCTATTTCCATGTCTTTCTTGGATTTTGTGGACTTCTTTTCTTTACTGTGCTCCTCTTCCGTGCTATCTGCCACTGCATCACCCTGTTAAACTCATTCTATCTTTATCTTCTTCCCTTCTGGCTCACTCTTTCTCAGTTTTTTGAGGGTTATGTCCAGCACGCCGTTGTTGTATGTGGCCTTAACATCACTGTCATCAATCTCAGAGTTGAGAGGTATCTCCTTGTAGTATTTTCTAGAGGCTGTATCCACCTTTATCGTCACCTTGTCCTTGCTTACTGTGAGATCTATGTCCTCCTTACTTACACCGGGGAGCTCTGCGGTTATGGTTATCTTATCGTCTGACTCCATTACATCAGTGAGAGGTTCCCTCGCAAAACCCTCTGAGACTTCCTTTCCTTCCCCAATCTTCTTAGGTACTGTGTTTCCAAACTGCTGTATCACAGGCTTCCCATCAGGACCTATTCTCATGCTGAATCCATACACCATAGGCTCCCCAATTTTCATATCTCCTTCCATGGCTCTCTGAAGCATCATATCCATCATCCTTCTCATCCTTTCAAACTCCTCGTCTATGTCTCGGCTGAAGAAGTCGTCGAAATCGTCAAACGGCCATCTCCTTTTCCTGACCATGATATTACCTCCTTGAAGTTCTAATACACCTATGTTTGTTCTTCTATATAATGATTTCTGTCGATGACTTACCAAAGACAAATACAAGATTTTCCGCCTGAAGGACAGAAAAAGATATAAATGAGAAATGTAATGAGGATAAACGGTGATAACATTCCAGAGAAAGAGGAAATAACTGAGGAAGTTGCTGAATGCCCGGTTTGCGGTGCTATAATTCCTGCTGACGCTAAGGTATGCCCAGAGTGCGGGGCCGTGTTTGAAGAGGAAGAAGAGACTGGAGGAGTAGAACTCGAAGAAGAGGAAGAAACAGAAGAATTTGGGGAAGATGCTGAGGAATACGAAGAGGAAGAGTACGAAGAAGAGGAAGGTGAGGTCCAACCTGCATCTGCCAACAGAAAACTTTTCTGGGCTGGTCTTATCACCCTATTAATAGGGAGTCAAGGTATTGCTCTAGGTTCTTTAATCCATAATACACTACACATTTTTGTGACAACATTGCAATATAGAGATGGGGTTACAGTAAACAGCGCAAAAGCCTACGGTTATCTAGACCAGATAACAGGAATAATAGGAATAGTAATAACACTCATAGGATTCGTTCTTCTCCTGCTGTACATAAAGAAACAGTCAGATGAAGAGAAATACAGGGAACATCTCAAAGAAGAGGCAAAAAGCGATCCAGAGATAGAGATCCCAGAGGAATTTCAGGAGCCGGTGCTGGTACAGAACAAGATGTTCTTCTGGATTGGTTTGATTCTGATGTTCATCACTGGCCCCATGGGAGTTATTGCGGGATTTGCAGGCGGTCAGAGTGTAGATCAGCTCGGTGCGTATGTCGGCGGTGGCGGTGGCGGTACACTGACAGTTCTCGGAATAATACTCCTGTTCCTCTCCATATGGCAGAGAAAGACCGGGGAAGAAGGTGAAGAAGAGGAAGAATCAGAAGAGGAATACGAAGAATACGAGGACGAAACAGAGGAAGAAGAAGAGCTTGAAGAAGGCGAGGAACTAGAAGAGGAATAAACCCATTATTCAAAACCCTCAACAATATTTTTTATGGTTTCATATCCAATCTTTCCAAGTTTTTCAGCCTTTTCCCTGCTTTCAGATTCAGCATATATCCTGAATATCGGCTCAGTTCCAGAGGGCCTTATCAGAAGCCAGCCATCTTCCATCCAAACCTTCACCCCATCAGTTCTGTCCACATCATAGGAGGAAAACTCCTCGGCGACAGCATCCATAACCTTTTCTTTGAGATGTTCCGGACATCTGATCTTGTTTTTATAAAGGGCATATCTAGGTATCTCACTGACGATTTCTGAGAACTTTTTGCCTGTTTTAGCCATTATTTCCAGCATCTTTGCCGCACCCATCGCCCCATCCCTGCAGTACTGGTGCTCTCCAAATATGAGGCCTCCGTTCTCTTCTCCTCCAAATATGGCGCCTATTTCCAGCATCTTTCTCGCCACAATCGGCGCTCCCACTCTGGTATAAACAACCTTTCCACCCAGAGAATTCACAACATTCTCCAAAGCCTTGGAGGTGCTAACTGGCGTTACCACAAGATCTCCTTCATTTTTTATGGAGTACTTGGCCATTATTGCCAGAGAAACATCACCCTGAATGTAATTCCCTTTTTCATCTATGAAAATCACCCTGTCAGCATCACCGTCGTGGGCTATGCCTACATCTGCACCTGATTCCACCACAGCGCTCACTAGGTCTTTGAGGTTATCCGGAGAAGGTTCTGATTCGTGGCCGGGAAAATGGCCGTCTGGCTGGGCGTTTAGAGATATAACCCTGCAACCGAGTTTTTTGAGTATGTATGGAGAAGTCACAGACGATGCGCCGTTTGCGCAGTCCAGAACAACTGTGAATTTTCTGCTTTTTATCGCCTCTTTATCCACTTTTGATACTATACCTTCTATGTAAAGATCCCTTGCCGTGTAATCCTTTCTAAGCTCACCTATATCGCCCCATTCAACTGCCCTGAAATCATCATTGAAATATCTGAGCTCTATCTTCTCTTCCTCGTTTCTGGGCAGCTCTGTGCCGTCGCCTGCAACCACCTTTATTCCGTTGAACTCAGGGGGATTGTGGGAAGCGGTTATCATTACCCCT
>JALSOU010000155.1 GCA_026986305.1 Thermoplasmata archaeon
TTTCGTTTATGTCTTCCGTTCCGAAGACCTTCTTTATTGCCTCTTCAGATGCCCTTTCTCCCTTTCTCGCATCCCTGAAAACATCCTCTACCGCCAGATGCTCCCTTATGTCCTTAATCTCTCCTGCATGGACCTTCTCCACAATATTCGGGTCCACCAATATCTCAAAGCGCTCTCCGTGAGATTCCAGCCTTGCTATAACAGCCTCATCCAGACTTACCATTTCAATCTCCTTTAAGCTCAGCGCCCAGAAGTTTTCCTATCTTCTCCTTTACCTCTTTCTCCTCGAGCTTTCTGAACGGCTTTCCCTTCTCAACTATACCTATCTCAACCGACTGAGGATTGAGGGGCTCTTCATTTGACTTCTGAAGCGCCCTGAGACCCAAAGCTAGGGCTTCATCCCTCTTCATTCCATCCTTGTATTCCTCCTCAAGCATCTCCATGACCACATCCTTTCCCGCGCCTATGCTTGTGGCCTTATATGCAAAGAGAGCTCCGCTAGGGTCGGTCTCAAATAGATGTGGTCCTTTCTCATCTACACCTGCTATAAGAAGGGCAATTCCAAAGGGCCTAACGCCACCGTACTGGGTGTACTGCTGCTTGTAATCGCATATCTTCTTTGCCAGAGCCTCCACCAGTATGGGTTCATCATAGGTAACCCTGTTTATCTGGGCTAGAATTCTGGCATAATCTATTATTATTCTGGCATCAGCCACAAGACCTGAGGTAGAAACTCCTATGTGTTCATCTATCTCATAAATCTTCTCCACGGATTCAGCCTCTATGAGCTTGGAGCTCAGCCTCTTATCAGCTATCAGAAGCACTCCGTCCTTGAACTTTATACCAATTGTTGTGGTTCCCCTTGTGACGGCAACCCTTGCATACTCAACCTGAAACAGGCGCCCATCCGGGGAGAACACAGTTATAGCCCTATCATACGCCATCTGACCCGGTTGCATTCAAATTCACCGCCCCGCCATCACACAACTCCATATAAAGGTTTGCGAAACTACATCGCCCAGAACTTGTCTGTTTTTCTCTTTATGGATATGACCTTTTCAAGTATCTCCTTTTCATCGTAGTTCAGATCCATGCCCTTAAGCTTCCTAGCATCGCCCTCGGGTATGTCTATGTAAAGAACCTCATCTGGATGTATCTGCCTTCCCACCGTAACTCCCTCTATCGCTATTGCAACCTCCTGCCCTGCGATAGCCTCTTTAAGGCTCTTTTCACCGCTTCTTATGGATTTTATCCTTCCGACAACCCTCCCATCCTCCTTGAGGAGCCTCTGCTCAGGTCTTATCCTTCCTGCCAGAACCCTGACCCCCACTATCGCAGGTTTGCTGAGTCTGAATATGTAGTCGGGAAGTATCCTTATTGAGCCGGGGTGCGTTATCTCCTCCCTGCTCCTGTTTTCCAGCTCCTCCTTCTTCTTGGAAAGCCAGTCCTGATAATCCTCAACGATTTTATACACAACATTGTTTGTGAATATTGTGACCTCATCGCTAATTGCCTCTTTTGCCTCAGGAAGCACGGGAACATTGAATCCCAGAATCACCCTTCTAAGCGGGTCCTGTATGGTCTCCGCATCAACTATGTCCCTCTTTGAAATCGGACCCACATCAGCCCTTTTTATGGGTATTCCTATGGATTTCAGCTCATAGGCAAGAGCTTCAAGAGAGCCTATGGCATCCGCCTTGATTATCACGCCTTTCTCATCAGTCTCTATGCTCATCTCGTATCTTTCCCTCATCTCCTCTGCAATCTCCCTTTCCTTACCCTTCTCGGCAACCCTTATCATGGTGCCGGCCATTATCTCTCCGGAATCCTGCAAAAGTATCTTCACCCCTGCTGCTGCGTGGACCTCTTCAACCCTGTCAAAGCGCTCCCTCGGGTCCCTTATCTCATCTAGAGGCTTCGGCTTCAGTATTGCCTTTATTTTTGTTATGAGCGGACCGCTCTTTGTCCAGACA
>JALSOU010000156.1 GCA_026986305.1 Thermoplasmata archaeon
GAAATAGTGCTTGCAATATAGAGGATTTTCCAGAATTATTTCTTCCTATAAATACATTAAATCTTGTCAGCTCTATAGGTTTTTTCATGGATTTTATACCTTTGAACTCTTTAAGATCAATTTCAGTTATATACATACTTATCATTCTACCATACAAAACTCATATTAATTAATTTTTTCCTTCCACCCATCTAATCCCTCAGCGCAGGGTTCAATCTGGATAAAAGCTCCTTATTGCGGAGCGCGACAGGATGATATGGGTCTATTCTCAGAATCCTGTCATAGCACTCTATCGCCTCTTCTATCCTACCTATTCTTTGGAGCGCAACAGCCTTGTTAAGCCATGTGCCCACATCATAGGGGTCTATCTCAAGAGCTCTGTCATAGCACTCTATCGCCTCTCTCAGCCTCCCGAGAGCTCTGAGAGCAACGCCTTTATTCGACCATATCCCGGCATCTCCCGGGTCTATCTCAAGAGCCCGATCATAGCACTCTATCGCCTCTTCAATCCTCCCAAGTATTCTCAGGGCTATGGCCTTATTGGACCAGGCATCCGCATCTATGGGATACAGCTCAATCGCCCTGTCGTAGCATTTGAGAGCCTCTTCGGTCATGTTCAATCTCTGATATGACACGCCCATGTTTATCCATATCCACGGGTCGTAGGGAGCCTCTTCCAGGGCATTTTTGTATGCCTCTATCGCTTTTTCGCTCTGCCCAGCCTTCTCATAATCCACACCTTTCTTGAACCATGAACCGGGCCCATGGTCGCCCATCACCGCCTTGGCCCCTCTTCTCTCCTCTGAGATTTCTATCCTTTCAGCCTTACCACCAATGCCGTTTATTCCATCGGGCCCTCTGAACTCATAGCCGCATATGCTGCAAACCGTAACATTTGGATTCCAGAGCGCTCCGCACCTTGGACACTCCTTTCCTTCGGTCTCTATTGAGACGGAGCGGACATCCATGACCCTGTCAAATACGCTGGAAAGGGCCGACAGAGTGTCCCTAGGAAATATCTGGGGGTCAAGTGGCATTATGAGGGTTGCCCCCTGCTTTTTTGCGCTCTTTATGAGAAAATTGACGAAAGAGAGGAAATCTTCCACCTCATTTTCAGCATATATGCTCTCAACGCTGTCCATCAGCACCGAAGCCCCTGGATTCGATTCCATGAACCTGAGTATGCGTTCGCTGAGCTCGTGTATGTTTTCCGGCGATATCCCTTCATCTTCCTGAGAAAGCCATATAAAATCGCTTTTCCCCACATCGTAGGCCTTAACCAGCTTTTTTGGATAAGTTGCAGAGATGCACAGACCCCTGAATCCCTTATCCAGCAGCTCTTTAAAAAGTGTGTAGCTTATCTTTATCTCACTTTCAAATATGAGGTGGCTCATCCCCCTCTTTATCACCTCAACCCCCTCTGTCTAAGCTGCCTAAGGGCTATCTCCCTGTTCTGCAGCGGCACCCTTCTGTGCGGGTCTATCTCCAGGGCTCTGTCGTAGCACTTTATCGCTTCCTCAAGCCGACCAACGCTCTGCAGTGCCACCCCTTTATTTGACCATATGCCCGCATCGTTCGGATCTATCTCTAGGGCTCTGTCATAGCATTTTATCGCCTCATCCACCCTTCCCATGGACCTGAGTGCAATTCCCTTATTGCTCCAAAGAGTGGCATCTTCAGGATTGAGATCAATGCCCTTCTCATAGCACCTTATCGCCTCATCCACCCTTCCCATCCTTCTCAGGGCCATGCCTTTGTTGGACCATGCCTCGGGATCATAGGGATTTATCTTCAGGTATTCATCATAGTATTTTATCGCCTCAGCATGCCTTCCAAGCATCTGAAGCATCACCGCTTTGTTGAAGAGAGCTTTGAGGTTATTCGGCTGTATTCTCAGGGCCTCATCGAAGTATTTCAGGGCTTCCTGATATCTTCCACTGCGAGCCGCCATCGATGCCTTGCTCATGTAATCCTCAGCCTCTGTAACTATTGGGGCTTCTACCACCTCAGGTTGCACCTCAGCCTCAGGCATTATCGGCCCTATATCCACCTCTTCTCCCGGTTTGGCGCTCATCGCATCGTATATGGCAAGGGCCAGATAATCCAGATACTTTCTGGTTCCCTTGAATACGCTCACATCTCCTTTGTAATCCTCAAGATCCTTTCTGTATGCCTTTTCTATAGATTCCGCAGTTTCCTGCATTATGGTCCTTATCTTGTGAATGGAACGGTAAAGAACATCCTCACCCTCACCTGCGAAGACTATGGCCAGAGAGACGAGGTCTGAGTCGTAAACCAGTATTATGTATCCTTTTATGTCCATCCTGCTGAATTTTGACCTCTCTCCAGAGGCGAAGGACTCATTTACGAAATTAAGTACGCCTTGAAACATCCCTGCTACCAAATCAGGGTCTATGACATCCTTGTCTCTCCATGTCTTTCTCTGCAGGAGTATGCCAGCATTCCTGTGTATTAGGTATATGTCTTCAATTTCAAGGGGCAGTCCTGCACCGGTTGGCATTGTCGGAGCGCTCTCCATGGCTTTTTCAATGGATAGGGGGGACATGGGAACAGGCCTGGGAGATGAGCTTTGAGATGTATATGTCTGTTCAGGTGGTGAAGGTTCAGGAGCGTGGCTTTTTACCTGCGGACCGCCTGCAGACTCAGATTTCTCCATTAGCTCGCTCGCATCCTTCACTATGTCAAAGTCCTTGCTCAGGGTTATGAGGTCTTCCTTCGGAATGGCATCCTTGTTCACGCAGATTATGAATGTGCCATCGGTTATGGATGCCGTGTCGTTTATCCTTTTTATGAACCTTCTGGCTTTGTCAAAGCCGTTTTCAGACAGAAGATACTCAAATCCATCGAGGAATACAACCGCACCCTCGTTGTTCTTGAAGAAATTGGTTATGGAGCGGGTTATTTCAAAATCAAGCCTCGTAGGTTTGAGGGTTTTGGGATCGCTTCCAGAGTCTGAAAGCCAGAGTATCTCCGCATTTTCAAGCGGATACATCTTCCTCAATTTTTTAGGGAAGACCGTGGTTATGCAGAGAACAGGGCTTCCGCTCTTGGCAAGCTCTGACACAATCTCATAGGTTATCCTCGCCTTTTCCTCGTAAAGCAGATAGTTAAAGCCTTTCTCAAGCATGACCGTCATTCAACTTAAAGCCGCCCTCATAATTATAGCTTTTGGTGGAGCGTCATGGATGACACAGCGAAACCTTAAAAAAGGAGAGGCGATAGCGCAGCCATAATTCAGTGAGGATTTAAGATGAAACGGAGCTCAAGAGTCTGGAAAAAACGTGGCAAGATGCGATGGAAATGGCGCAAAAAACGCATGAGAGAGCGTAAGAGAGCTCAGAGGCTCAGGAACAGATAAGGGGGCATAGGCTAACCAGGCAGACTGGCGGGCTCCAGTTAAATGGATGATTGTCAACGGGTATGCTCCGAGAGCTCCTGGCCAGAGCTCGATGATGAATAACTGGAGCGATGACATTTCCCGTAAGGGGATACCCGCTGATCTGGGTTCGAATCCCAGTGCCCCCACTTTATAAAATAAATTTTATTTTTTCTTGTAATAGTTGTAATCATCGGGATTTTTCATAGCCTAAATTCCTATACTAAGCATATCAAGATCATTATAAGAATTCCCATTTCATCTTCTGTTTCTGCAAACATTATCTTTTATCACAATATATCTATATATTTTAGAAGCATCCATAAAGCTGTAACAGCCGCCGCAGCTAGAAGAATTTTAGATTCTACTGGAATTTTCTCAGACATTTACCATCACATATGAATTTTATTTGATTGTCTTCTGCCATTATAGCATTAGAAAAAGACCATAAAGAATGCCTGACATGCCTATGACTATCATAATAACGCCTATCAAATATCCCAAATTTACTACTCTTACTCCATCTTTTTCCGAGTCTTTGGAGTGCTTTTCCATATCTTCCATGCACTTCTGAATCGCTGTTTCCAGACATTCTCTGCATTTTTCGTAGTATTTTGCGGTAGCATCACCTTCATATTTTGTCTTTGTGACCCCATCGTTTCTTTCACCAGTGTCCATATTCTACTTTATATTCTAAATTATTTTTAAACCTTTCGCTCATCATCCACCTCTTCAACAAAGCACAACTCTTCAAGTTCTGTGCTCCTTAGAGCTCTACAACAGCTGACTTAACTGTTCCTGAAGCTCCTCCACGAACCTCTTCTTTTCCTCAACTTCCTTCTCCTTCTTCTCTATCTGCTTGAGCTTCTTTTCCACATCCTTTTCCCGCTTTGAAAGCTCTTTTTCTCTTGTCTCCAGATCTTTAATCCTCTTATCCAGCTCTTTTTCCTTCTCTTTAAGGCTCTTTTCCATCTCCTTAATCTCCTTCTCCCTTGCCTTCAAGCGCTCATTGATCTCCTTTTCCACGGATTCCCTGAGTTTCATGGCTTCCTGTGAATCTTTCTCGATCTGCCTCCAAACCGCAGCTATCTCCTCCCTTTCCTTGGCGATGCTGTCCCTCTCCTCCATAAGATGCTCCTCCCATGATTTGAGCGCTCTCTCTTTATTTTCCAGATCTTCTGCCTTTCTTTCCAGCTCCTTTTTCAGGTTTTCAAGCTCATTTTTAAGAGGTTTGAGCTCCTTTTCTAGCGCATTTCTGTGCTCCTCTAACTTCTCCCTCTCCTCCTCTATCTTTCTGAGTATCTCTTCGTTCTTTCTGCGCTCCGCGCTCTTCGCATATCTCATCAGAGCTATGGCACCCTTCTTTATCTCCTCAAGGTCCTTCTCCTTTTTCTCTAGGAGCTCCATATCCCTTTTAAGCGCCTCTTCCCTCTCTTTAATAGCCAGCTCCCTTTCCATAAGGGATTTTCTCATGTTTTCAAGGTCCCTGCGCTCCTTCTCTATGTGCTCCATCATCTTAGGCATCTCTGCCTTCATCCTCTGAAGCTCCTCAATCTCCCCTTCCACCTTCCTTCTTTTCTCCTCAATCTCCGATTCCCTGTTGCTCAGCTCCTTCTCCCACTCCTCAAGCTCCTTCTCCTTCTCCATTATGCTCCTGCTCTGGCTCTCCAGAGACTCGAGTTTAAGCGCTATCTCCTCAGCGCCTCTTTCAAGCTCCTTCTCCTTTATCTCTATCTCCTGAATTCTCTCATAAATCTCCCTTTTTCTCCCTTCAAGCTCCTTTTCCATCTCTTTAAGCTCATTCTCACGCGCTCTTATCTTCTTCTCCCTCTCATCAAGCTCCCTTGACAGGCTCTCTAGCCTCTTACCTTCGCGGGTGACCTTCTTCCACATCTCGTTTATTTCCCTCTTCTCCTCAGCCACAGCCCTCTTTTCCTCACTAAAGATGCGCTCTTTCTCAGCCAATCTTTCTTCCCTCTTTTTTAGGAGAGCCTCCCTCTTTTCAAGCTCCTTCTCGGCGCGCTCCACATCCCTTTCTCTGAACGCTATCTCCTTCTCCCTTTTCTCAGCATCCCTTATAACAGCCATCGCCCTCTCTTCTTTCTCCTGAAGTTCCTTCTCTCTGGCATCAAGCTCTTCAATCCTGCTCTTTATGTCCTCCAGAGCTGCCTCTATCTCACCTTCCCTCTTTCTCAGATCCTTTAGCCCCTCATTGAGCTCATTTTCCCGTTTATCCAGCTCCTTCTCCTTTTCAGACAGAGCCGCATCTCTTCTATCCAGTTCTTCCCTCAGCTCCTCAATCTTCTTCCTCTCAGCCTCCATTTCTCTTATAGAGGACTCGCGCTCCGCCTCAAACCTTATCCTTTCCTTTTCAAGAGCCTCTTTTTCCCTCTCAAAGGCCTTTCTATCCTCTTTCAGAGCGCTCCTCTCATCCTTAATCCTCTCTTCCCTCTCCCTGAGCTTATCTTCCTTTTTATCCAGCCTTTCTTCCTTCTTCTTCAGCTCAGCTTCCAGAGAGCTCAGCTCCTTCTCCCTGTTTTCAATCTCCTTTTCCTTTGCCCTTATCTTTTCCTCCCTCGCTTTAAGCTCCTTTCTAACATTCTCAATCTCATTCTCCCTGCTGTTAAGAAGCTCCTCCCTCGCTTTAAGCTCCTCCTCCCGTATCTCAAGCTCCTTTCTCTTCTTATCAATCTCATCAAGCTCTCTGGCAATCTCTCCTTTCCTTTCCTCGACCTCCTTTTCAAACTCCTTTTTGCGGTTCTGTAGCTCTGCCAGCCTCTTTTCAAGCTCTTTCTCCCTTTTCTCAAGCTCGGCTCTTTCCTTTTCAATCCTCTCCTCCCTCGCCTTTATCTCATCTCTGAGCTCCTTTTCCCTCTTCTGGAGAGCATTTTCCTTTTCATCAAGCTCTTTTTCCCGTTTATCCAGATCTTTAATCCTCTTTTCAATCTCTTTTTCCTGCTTCTCAATCCCCTTTATCCTCTCCTGAATCTCCTTTTCAGCCCTTTCCTTTTCAGCCTCAAAGTCCTTAATCCTCTTTTCCAGCTCCTCCCTGTCTTTCATGAGGGCGGCCATCTCCTTATCCTTGAGCTCCTTTATGGCCTTTTCCTGATCCTTCCTGAGCTTCTCCCTCTCCTTTTCCAGCTCCTTCTTTATGTTCTCCCTTTCAGCCTCCAGAGACTTCCTCTCCTTCTCTATGTCGGAGCGCTCCTTTTCAAGATTTTTTGCCTCTTCTTCCAGCTCTTTCTCTCTTTTGGCGATATCATTCTCCTTCGATTCCAGCTTCTTCCTTAGATTTTCCAAATCCTTTTTAGACTTCTCTATCTCCTTCTCAAAGCTCTTTTTCTCCTCCTCAAAGGACTTCCTCTCATCTTCAAGGCTTTTTTCCCTCTTTTTAAGCTCAGCTTCCAGCTTGGATAGATCCTTCTCTCTCGATTCCAGATCTTTCTCTCTCTTTGAAATCTCACCAGATTTTTCCATCTCCTTTTCCAGATCCTTCAGCTTCTTTTCGAGTGAGCTCTTTTCCTTCTCCAGCCCCTCCCTCTCCTTCTGGATACTCTCCAGCTTCTTCTCCAGTTCCTCCCTGCCTTTTGAGGCCTCTTTAAGCTCTCTGTTCTCCTTCTCTAGAGACTCTATCTTCTTTTCAAGATCTTTTATACGCTCTTCAAGGGCCTTTGTTTTCTCCTCAGAAGCCCTCTTCATCTCCTGAATTATGCTTTCAAGGCCCTCGATGCCCTCCTCCTTCTTCTCTTCTCCTCCAGCGACGCCTTCTTCAAGAACCTCTCTCGCTCTGTCTCTCAGGCCCATCTATTCACCCACATGATATCTATCCAGAACTCGTTCATACAGCTTGAAGTCCTCAGACCTTGCGAAGTCCTCTATTATCTTGTCAGGGAGATTTTCCAGCAGGTCGTCCAGAACCTTCAGTATCCTCCTGAGCTCGTTCTCTTCCTCTATCCTCATCTTTATCGCTGTTAAAACCGTGTTCATCTCCTTTTTCATCTCATATATGAACTCAGATATCTTCTCATCCTTTTCCTTCTCGCTGAGATTTTTTATCTCTTCTTCCATTTTCTTTTCCAGTTCAAGCCAGTCTTCCAGAAGCATCTTAGCACTGCTTTCCTCACCTATCCTCTTTCTAAGATCCTCTATCTCTGCGTTGAGGCTGTTTATATGATTCCTCAGATCCTCCTCCCTTTTCATGCTGCCTTTCTTTATGTTCGCTATCTCCCTCCTCAATTGCCTCTCCTTCTCTATGTTCTCATCCTCTTTCCTTTTTAGGATGTCCTTAACAGATTTAAGGGTGTCATCCAGATCGGCGAGGGAGCGCTCTATTCCTTTCAGCTCCTTATCGAGAACATCTATCTGCTCCTTAAGTTCATCCTTTGTGGCCTGTTTTCTAGCTGATTTCAGCTTCTTATCTAGAATTTCTTTCTCTTCCGCCACTATGTCTTTGACTGAGTTGAGAAACCTGATTACCCTCTTTATCCTCTTTTCCCAATCATCTCCTTCTTCTTCGGTTTCTAGGTCATCTAAATTTATTCCAGCTATTCTTTTGAAAACATTGACCACCATTTCAGCCTCTTCCTGATAATCCTCCGCTTCCTGCTCAGCCAGACTCTTGCCCCATGTCAGGAGTTTCTGGAGGAATTCCTCATCGCTTTTAGCATTACTCTTTTTTTCTTTAATCTTTTCAAAGGTGTATCCACATGCGGTGCAGATGACGGCGTCTATATCGTTTATAGTGCCACAATTCGGACATCTCTTACCCTGCTTTACCCCTTCGAAAACCGCCCCACAATTAGGACATTTTTTATCGCTTTCACTGACGGGTGCCCCGCATTTCGGACAGACAAAATCGCCGGTTTGTAGGTGAACTTTCAGAACCATGACGAAAGGAGAACTGCTTGGGGTTTATTAAATTTTTTAATCTATGAAAGAGTGTTGGCATACTTAAATATCATATAATAAAATAATATAAAAATATTTTAATTTTTAATTTCTTTTTTAATATATTCTATAAGACCTCCTGCTTCAATTATCTTTATCACATTCTCAGGAAACGGCGGGAACCTGTATTCCTCATTCTTTGTGTGGTTTATCACCACTCCTTTCTCAAGGTCAACC
>JALSOU010000157.1 GCA_026986305.1 Thermoplasmata archaeon
TCCTCGCATTGTTCATATAAATGGCAGAAAACCTTAATAGACCCCTGAATATGCCAAAGCGATGGAAAAACCCATGGAAGCTGAAAAGCTGATTGATGACATAGAGGGCATGGCTGAGCTTTTCTCACCTGCTCAGGAGCTCATGCAGTTCAGAATAAGGGACATACTCCTTGTCGCAAGCCTTTATGACGCATTCATACTTGAAGAGGATAGGGGGCTCAGTGAGCAGATATTTGGGGAGTATCTGAGCCTTGGGATATCTTCACCCCCAAGGGTTAAGCTGGTCCCCAGCGCTGAAAAGGCCCTTAAAGAGCTGAAAAGGAAGAGATATGACCTTGTAATAACCATGACACACCTATTTGCCACAGACCCTCTGGACTTCGGGAAAAAGGTGAAGGAGATACAGAATGTCCCTGTGGTCCTGTTGGTTACAGAAGTCAGCGAGATAAGGGAGTACCACAGTCCCGGGAAATCCAACGGCATAGACAGGGTTTTTCTGTGGAATGGAGACTCCTCCCTGTTTCTGGCCATAATAAAGCTGTTTGAGGACATAAAGAATGCGGATCACGATACAAAATACGGCGATGTGAGGGTTATGCTCTTAGTTGAAGACTCTCCGCAGTACTACTCCATATTCCTTCCGCTGATGTACAAGGAGATAATGAGGCAGACGCAGATGCTGATGAAGGAGAGCGCAAACGAGCAGGAGATGGTGCTGAGGAAAAGAGCCAGACCTAAGATTCTGCTGGCTGAGACCTATGAGGACGCTCTGTCAATATACAAGAGGTATTCCGATTACATCCTAGGGGTTATAACGGATGTGGCATATCCTAGAAACGGAAAAAAGGACGAGGATGCGGGGTTCAGGCTGATATCAAACATAGACCCAGACATACCTGTGCTCATGCAGTCAACTCAGGCGGATAAAAGGAAGAAAGCAGAGGAGTTTGGGGTTCAATTTGTGGATAAAAACTCAGAGGAGCTTCTCCATGAGTTCAGGACCTTCTTGAAGGAAAAAATGGGCTTCGGGAGGTTCATATTCCGACTTCCAGACGGCACTGTTGTGGGAGAGGCCTCAAACATAAGGGAGTTCATAGAGGTTGTTAAGAAGGTTCCAGCAGAGTCTCTGCTATACCATGGGAGAAAGAACCAGTTCTCAGCGTGGCTCCTCGCCAGAGGTGAGATAGAGCTTGCCAGAATGCTCAGGCCGAAGAAGATTTCGGATTTCCGGGATGGGGAGGAGATAAGAGCGCATCTGATAAAGACCTTTGAAGAGGCTGAAAAGAGGAAGAGCAGGGGAATAATCTCAGATTTCTCAAAGAAGGCCTTCATATACGATGAGACAATAAGCAGGTTTGGAGGGGGGTCGCTGGGTGGAAAGGGAAGGGGTTTGGCGTTTCTCTCCTACCTTTTCAGGAGGATTAACATAGGGGATAAGTACGGAGAGCACAGGGTTCACATCCCCTCTTCCCTGATAATAGGCACAGATGAATACGATGAGTTCATAGAGAGAAATCAGCTCCATGAGATAAGAAATAAAGGGCTTTCAGACCACGAGATAAAGGAGATATTTCTTGAAGCGGAGCTTTCAGATGAATTGATGAAGGCTCTTGAGGAGTATCTCAGCTATGTAAAAGAGCCGATAGCGGTTAGGTCTTCCAGCCTCTTGGAGGACTCATACAACCAGCCTTTCGCAGGGGTTTATTCCACATACATACTCCCTAACACAGGAAGGAAGAAAGAGAGGGTAAAGAGACTGGCAGATGCCATAAAACTGGTCTATGCCTCAACCTATTTCAAAAGGGCGAGGGCATACATAAAGACCACCTTGCACACCTCTGACGAGGACAAAATGGCTGTGGTGATACAGAAGCTGGTGGGCAACAGGTTCGGAGATGTTTTCTATCCGATATTTTCAGGAGTTGCGCAGTCATACAACTTCTATCCTCAGGCACCGCTTAAAAGG
>JALSOU010000158.1 GCA_026986305.1 Thermoplasmata archaeon
GGCGCTCTCTCAGCTTTGGACATAATCCCCATATCACCTGAAAAGATGAAGGAGATGGTAGGGTTTACGGTGCCTGCGAAGTACAGAGAGGCAAATATGAAGGCCTTTGATCTAGGATATCGGGCAGTTAAAGGGGATTAACCGAACATCCTCCTGTAAACCTCTTTGTATCCTGCCAGAACATCCCCTTTGTCAAAGCGGTAGTTGTCCTTGTCCAGAGATTTCTTTGTTTTTGCATCCCATAGCCTGCATGAATCAGGGGAAATCTCATCTGCAACCAGCAGATTTCCTTCTTTATCCTTCCCTATCTCAATCTTGAAATCTGGCAGAAGTATGCCTATGGATTCAAAGTATCCCTTCAAAACATCGTTTACTTTTAATGCGATTTCCTTTATCTGTTTGAGCTCCTCTTCATTCACGAGGCCCATAGCCAGAATCATATCGTCGTTCATGAGAGGGTCGTGATAGGCATCGTCCTTGTAGTCAAGCATTACTATGGGTCTCTCAAATACCATCCCCTCTTTAAACGGATAATTCCTCACTATGGAACCGGTGGCTATGTTCCTCACAATGACTTCCAGAGGTATTATCTCAACTTTTTTCACAAGCATCTTATTGGGTTCAAGGAGTTTTACAAAATGCGTCTTTATCCCGTTTTCTTCCAGAATCTCAAAGAGCTTTGCTGATATCTGGCAGTTGTAGTATCCCTTCCCGCCGACGATATCGTGCTTCACAGAGTCAAAGGCGGTTATGTCGTCCCTGAACTCTATGAGGTAATGGTCGTCGTCATACTCATAAACTGTCTTAGCCTTTCCTTTAGCCACTTCTTTCAGAGTATCACCGCCCCACCATCACGAAGAACTTATTAATGGTATCGGAAAACGGAAAATATAAAAATATAAAAGGAGGGTTTATGGTTTTTCGAGATATATCTCAATGGAAGAGACGTTTGCAGTCCTTCCCTCTTCCTCTACGGGCTCTGTGGCTATCTTTATATCCTTTATCTCCGCTTCAGGGACGAACCTGTTGCGAACTATTTCAGCCACATCAACAGCCCTGCTTATGGCTCTTCCTCTTGCCTTCACCACTACTTCTTTCGACCCGCTGTTAAACTGGGTTACCACTGCCAGCACATAGTTCATGGCAGGTTTGCGTCCTATGTAGACTATGTTTTCGTCTGTCATTTGTATACCTCCTTTGTTCTGGGGATGCTGTCTAAAACTCAGGAGTATAAAAGGTTTTTGTGGGTCCATGCGATAAACTTTTATCCCTTTTCCCAATGGAGTACCGTGCTTAGAGTTAAGAAAAAGAGGATATACATACACAGGAATGAGGTCATAGACGCAATAGAGATATTTGACGGCGAAAGAAGGAGGTTCTACAGCTATACCTATCTGGTTGAAGGAAAGAAGGGATGGGTTCCATACATAAGATGGGACAATTTTCAGCAGCAACCTCACATTGACAGATACGATGAGAGCGGAGCCCTTCTTGAACAGAGTCCCAGCCCTGAAAAAGAGCTTCATGAGATAGAGCATCTGGTAAGGATATTCCGCAGGAATCTTGCTGCCATGCCTCTGGAGGACCTGAGATGAGGGTTATAATGAGAAAGAAATCAGGTGAGGAGGGCATAAAGGATATTGAGGATGAGCTCATTGAAAGATACGGATCCATAGACTCCTTGGGTCAGAGGACAGGGATAGAGAAATGCTCTCATCCTGAAATCGTGGATGATTACGAGGTATGGAAGGCAATAAAAAAAGGCGCCATTATCGAGGAGGAGATCATATTCAGTGATTATTCCATATTCAACGCTCTCAGCGCTTCAAGGGTGGAGATGCTTGAGCTGATAAGAAAAAACAGGTACGGCTCAATAAAGGAGCTGGCTCAGGCTCTTAAAAGGGATTACAAGAATGTCTATTTTGACCTGAGAGCGCTCACCGAATAC
>JALSOU010000159.1 GCA_026986305.1 Thermoplasmata archaeon
TCCCAGCAGAGGCTATAAGAGCGCTCACCACCATTATAAAGGCTATGCCCAAAGCTATGGCTTTTTTCATAATCTCACCGATACACTATTTGTTTTATAGATATATAGTTTTCGTGTGCGAAGGATTACTTTAAAAAATACCGATTATTCCCTGTGAAGCCTTCCCACATAAATGCACTGAAAAATCTGGCCCTCCTAGGGGCGATAAAGTCCAGGGTTCCCATAACATCCGGTGATTTCGGAAAAATAATCGGGCTGAGCCAGCAGAGCGCCTCTCGACTGCTCAGGGAATTGAAAGAAGAGGGCACTATAGACATATCCAGAGGCAGAAAGACATGGGTGATGATAACAGAGAAAGGCAGTGAGATTTTGATGAAGGAGTACAGCGACTACAAGGCAATATTCGGCGAGGAGATGCCTGTTATAAAGGGAAGGGTAGAGAGCGGAATGGGAGAAGGCAGGTATTATCTCTCAAAAGAAGGGTATGTCAGCCAGATAAAGGGGACCTTCGACTTTGATCCATATCCCGGGACGCTTAACATAAGGCTTTCTCCTGAGGATCTGGCAAAGTACAGGACCTATCTTGGAAAAGCAACCGTAATCAAGGGTTTCGTATCAGAAGGAAGGACCTTCGGCGATGTTCTGGGGATAAAGGGAAAAATTGAGGGTATAGAATGCGCTCTGATAAGCCCTAAAAGAACCCACTACTCGGATGTTGTGGAGATAATAGCCCCAGTAAAGCTGAGAGAGGCTCTCTCCCTCAAAGACGGGGACTGCGTCACCGTGCTTCTTGACATTTAGTTGGATATCTCATAGTTTTCTAAGGGAGGAAGGGTATCTTTTCTCAGCCAGGTACTCGTATATCTTCTTGAACTCTGTCCACTGCTTTTTGTAATCCTCGCTAACCTTCCCGATTATCTTTGCAGGCACACCCACAGCTATGCTCTCATCAGGTATCTCCTGTCTGTTCTTGACCACAGCCCCTTCTCCTATGGCAGCCCACCTTCCAACCCTTGCGAAATCACTCACTATGGCGCCCATGCCTATGACTGCCCAGTCCTCAATGGTGGGTGTATGTATTATGGCTCCATGGCCCACTGTTACATGATTCCCTATAATTGTGGTCTCTCCCGGTCTCGCATGCACAACCACATTGTCCTCTATCGCAGTGCCGTTTCCGATTATTATCCTGCCGTAATCACCTCTTAGAACCGCTCCCGGAGCTATGAAGCACCTCTCACCTATGCTCACATCCCCGATTATAACCGCGCTCTCCGCCACATAGGAGCCTTCACCTATCTCAGGCCTCTTTCCCTCAAACTCATAGATCATGGTACCACTCAGAAGAACTTCCTTATCCTGAGCATGTCCTGAATTGATGCGTTTATCTTCAGTCTCTTGGTGGCTATGGCCTTCATCGGCCCTATTTCCCTGTTGAAGAGCGCTGTTATGGTTTCTGAGTCGCTTATTATCTCTATGTCTCCATCAACATCCCCTTCCTGCAGGGGGCTGGCTTTTTTGTTCTCAATCCTGAAATGATATGCTCCATCGTCTTTAAGCCTCACCACTATTGTGCGCTCTATTCCCTCAAGCTCAGATGCAATCCTTTCGTCCTCTTCTACCTTTCTGTTGAACTTCTCTATTGCATCTTCCAGAAGCTCCTTTACACCCATATTTTCACCTCATAAAATCGTCCAGAGTCCTCATTTTAGCACTCTCCAGCGCCCTTTTTGCTGTCTTCCATGACCTTCTGGTGTACGGCGGCAGATCTCCATGCTCTTTAACCCAGTTTTTCAGGAATTCCTTCGTAATCGGGTCGGCAGGGTATCCGCTTCCTATTTCTCCGAGTTCCTCCTTTATCCTCTCTATTTCATGGTCTCTGCTAACCTTTGCGAGGATTGAGGCGGCGGAAACCACAGGATACATATCGTCACCGCCG
>JALSOU010000160.1 GCA_026986305.1 Thermoplasmata archaeon
AGAGAAGCCGCATATCTCGGAAGGTTCATATTCTGGTTTTCATTCATAGCTACTGCGATTTTCATATTCGGCATTATAGTCTGGCCACTACCTCAGAATGAAACGATGTCCAGAATACTTGTGAGCATAGCCCTTCTTTGGCTGATATTTTCGTTTTACTTCCTAAGAGAAAGGGAAAAATCAGGGAAAATCAGGAAAATATATGACATCCTTATATTAGCCACATCCATAGGATCCATACTGGTTGCCCTCTCCTCAATGGCTTTCGTGCTTCCTACAAACCCTGAAATAAGCAGGATAATGCAGGTCCTCTCCCTAATCTGGCTGATGGGCGCTACATTTTTTCTTAGGAGGAGCGCGATTCTTGATGTTGAGGCTGAGAAGGTCAGAAAGAAGATGAATGTCCCAGAAGGGGAGATAATCTATGTGGATCTGGATGATGAGAACGCTGAGCTTCTGATATCTGAGAGGTACGGACTAAGCGGGAGGCCTGACCATATAATAAAGAAAGGTGGAACTTACATTCCTGTGGAGCTCAAAACCGGAAGAACTCCCAGAGGCCCTCTTTTCTCCCACATCGTTCAGGTTGGGGCATACTGCATGATACTAGAAGACCTCACAGGAAAAGCGCCGCCGTATGGGATAATAAAGTACCCTGAGAAGAGCTTTGAGATAGAATACACGGATGAGCTGAAATCCATAATAATGGAGATAAAGACCAAACTTCTTAGGGATTTGGAAAGAGGGGAGGCACATAGAAACCACAACAGACCCGGCAAGTGCAGGCACTGTTCCAGAAGGAAAATCTGCCCTGAAAGTCTTGCATAGAAAAACCTTTAATCCCTTCCTATGATTCCTCAGGGATGAGCATGGAAGAAAGCGTGACTTTGAAGGTAGTGGAAGCGCTCCAAGAAGATGTGGCCATGGGAAGAGCCAGAATAGACTCTGCAACTAGGATGAAGCTGGGTGTAGAGGTTGGAGAGATAATTGAGATAAAGGGGAAGAAAGTTACTGCTGCCAAGGTTTTCAGGCTGAAGCAGGAGGAGGAAGGGAAGGGAATAATAAGGATGGACGCTCTTCTGAGAAGGAATGCCGATGTCTCAATAGGAGACTATGTGGAGGTCAGAAAGGCAGAGGTTGTGCCGGCTGAGAAGGTAGTTCTGGCTCCTGTTATGAGCAAGGGTTCTGGCATAAGGTTCAGCAGCGGCATAGGTTCATATGCTAAAAAAGGTCTTATGAACAGGGCTATGAGCAGGGGAGACCTCCTTACCATACCCGGTATAGCTCTGATGGGGAACATGGTACCGTTCATAGTGGTTTCCACATCTCCGGGAGGGATAGTGAAGGTCACAGATATGACAGAGGTTGTGGTTAAAGAAGAAGGGGTGAGTGAGGAAGAGCTGTCAATGGGTGGAGTGAGCTATGAGGACATAGGAGGGTTGAAAGAGGAGCTTCAGAAGGTCAGAGAGATGATAGAGCTTCCTCTTAAACACCCTGAGCTCTTCAAAAGGCTCGGTATAGAGCCTCCAAAAGGGGTGCTGCTCCACGGACCTCCCGGCACAGGAAAGACCCTCATAGCGAGGGCTGTTGCCAATGAATCAGGGGCCTCATTTTTCAGCATTCAGGGACCTGAGATAATGAGCAAGTTCTACGGGGAAAGTGAGGAAAGGCTGAGGGAGATATTTGAAAAAGCCACCAAGGAAGCTCCTAGCATCATATTCATAGACGAGATAGACTCCATAGCACCAAAGAGGGATGAAGTAAGAGGTGAGGTTGAGAGAAGGGTGGTTGCGCAGCTTCTGACCCTGATGGACGGCATGAAAGGAAGGGAGAATGTCATAGTCATAGGGGCTACAAACAGACCTGATGCGATAGACCCTGCACTGAGAAGACCGGGGCGCTTTGACAGGGAGATTGAGATCGGAGTTCCT
>JALSOU010000161.1 GCA_026986305.1 Thermoplasmata archaeon
TATATTATTTTATTTTTTATAAATGAAATTTCAAAACTAGATTCTTTATTTTCATATCTTTTATCGAGCATAAATGGTTGTATGGTAATAGATTCCTTCATTTGCATTTTATGTGAATTAAGTACAAGATCTCTCATGAAATTTAATGCCCGAATTATGTTGGATTTTCCAGAGGCGTTTGCACCATATATTACGGCGCTTTTAAGAAGTCTGATATTTTTAGGTGCCTTGACTGAAAAAATATTTTCTTCTAGATGTTTGCTTCCCGAAGCCACCATACTAAGTTTAACTTTTTCTTTTATCGATCTGAAATTCTCTACTGAAAAGTCAATTAGCATATTTTCACCATCCTTTTTTCTGCTTTAAATCTGAAAATCTGCACTTTTTGTGCAAATTTACAGTTTAGATTTTTCATATTTTCCGATTAACGATCGTAGTATTTAAAAGTTTCCAGACAAATTTACTTTTTCCAAGAATGAGGAATGGCGTATATATCAGCAGTAATAACCCCTTCTGTGCATGCGCATAAAAAGGTGCTCAGAAAGCTAATGGAGGAATGGCTCCTCGCGTCTGCAAGCGCATTATTGATAGTTACCTCCATACTTTTAAAAAGGATCCCATCGTATGAGCTGAGCGACTATGAGGTTCTCTATGTTCTCTTCGTTTTTCTTGTTATAGTAAAGGGCCTGGAGGGTAGCGGAGCTCTCTCTTACATAGTTCATATCTTTGAGAGGTCTGGAAACGCAGGGATAAAATTCGTGGTTCTCACAGGCATATTGTCCATATTCGTTACAAATGACATAGCCCTGCTGATAATGGTCCCTATTACCCTTCACTCAGGCATAAAAAATAAGGGCATGGCGGTTATAATGGAGACGCTAATAGCAAACAGCGCATCCTCCATAAGCCCTTTCGGAAACCCTCAGAACATATTCATCTATTATCACTATGGGATCAGCGCTCCTCAGTTCATCTCTTCCATAGCTCCTTTTTCGATGGTCAGCACATCCATAATCCTGCTTTTTTCTGTGTTTTCGCTGAGAAGTGGAAAAGCTGAGCTGTCTCACAGAGCAGAAACTGGGAAAAACTCGTGGGTATACGGCCTGTTTTTCCTTATTTTTCTTCTATCCATTCTAAGGATGATTCCTCTATGGGCTGGAATAATAGCTCCTTTTTATGCTCTTATCTGGGACAGGAAATCGCTCAAAATAGACTATCTTCTCATAGTCACATTCTTCGTGTTTTTCGGCCTCACAGACAATATCCAGCAGATGATTTCTCCTAATATATCCTCATCATACGATGTCTTCCTATACTCAGCACTATCCAGCCAGATAATCAGCAATGTGCCTTCTGCACTGCTGTTTGCGGACTTTACGGAAAAGTGGAGAGCGCTCCTCTGGGGTGTCAGCGTTGGAGGATTCGGCACCATGATAGCCTCGATGGCAAACCTCATATCATACAGATTCTACAGGAAAACAGGGGATTCGGGGGATTTCCTCATAAAATTCCATATGTTAAGCTTCCTTATGCTTATTATGGGCATGGTTCTTTTCATCATATAAAACTTCTATCCGATATCTTTATTTACTGCAGAAATACCTCTTTCTTTCGCTCAAAGGTGTGTCCATGTCCAGAAGAAGAAAAATTGAGACGAATTCCAAGATGGAAGAACATCATGGCAATAAAGGAATTGCACTGCTGCTGGTGATTATAATAGTCCTCGCTGGTCTTGGAGCTACAGCAACATACTGGCTTATGAGCCAACCATCTGGAGGACACATAGAAAGCGGAGATGAAGGTGGAGGGGGCATAGTGCCCCATCAGGAAAATACCGTGATAAGCGCCGATTTATCCGTGAAGTACTCCTCAATTTCAAACATACCAAAAAAGGTCCTGGGAGAGCTTTTTGTTACAACCA
>JALSOU010000162.1 GCA_026986305.1 Thermoplasmata archaeon
GACCCTGCTAAGGCATATTTCTCACCTAGGCTTGCCAATGAGCACAGGAGAATCGCAGAGCTCGTTGAGGATGGTGAGGAGATAATAGACATGTTCTCAGGAGTTGGGCCTTTTTCCATAATGATTGCGAAGCTCAAAAGGGTGCATATCTACGCTATAGACCTGAATCCAGAGGCGATAAGGTACCTTGAAGAGAACATAAGGCTGAACAATGTGGGCGGCGTGGAGGCTATTAATGCGGATGCGAGATTCATAGTGCGCTCCCTCACCGCAGACCGGATTATAATGAATCTTCCCCACTCAGCCATACACTTCTTTGAAGATGCCCTATCTGCTGTGGATGACGGTTATATCCATTATTACGAGATAATTGAGGATGAAAAGGCAAAAGATAGGATTAAGGACCTGAAAGAGATGGGAAAGGATGCTGGAAAATCAGTGAATCTTGAGAGAATGATACGGATAAGGAATTATGCCCCGGGAATAGGGCACTATGTCTGGGACCTGAAGGTGAAAGAGGAATAAGGTTTAATACCAAAGGGAAATGCAGAGAACATGTGGTTTGAGCGCTTCCTTGAGGAGGACATAGGCTTTGGCGACATCACATCAGAGCTTTTGCTGGGGGATGAGGAGATAGTGGGAACAATCTTTGCCAAAGAAGACTGTGTCCTCGCCGGGCTTGAAGAAATCGTGGAGATATTCAATTTTTATGGAATAGAGTGCAATCCTCTTGCAAAGGACGGTGAAAAGATAAAGGCAGGAGAGGATGTGCTGGAAGTAAGGGGAAGGGCTAAAGACATATTGAAGATAGAGAGGACGGCTATAAACCTCCTCAGCCACATGAGCGGCATAGCCACAAAGGCGAAGAGCATGGTGGAAAAGGCCAGAAAAGTGAATCCCGATGTTCGTGTGGCCATAACGAGAAAGACCATACCCGGCCTGAGGAATCTTGAAAAAAAGGCAGCCATGCTAGGAGGCGCGGACACCCACAGAATAAGGCTGGACGACCACGTTCTTATTAAGGACAACCATCTGGCTGTGGTGGGGGACATAAAGGAGGCTGTGGAGCGGGCTAAGAATGTCAGCTTCGTAAGAAAGATAGAGGTTGAGGTTGAAAGCATTGAGGATGCGATAATAGCGGCTGAGGCTGGAGCTGACATAATAATGCTTGACAATTTCAGCCCAGAAGACGCGAAAAATGCCTATGAATCCATAAAGGAGCGCTATCCCAAAGTTCTCATAGAGATTTCTGGGGGGATAAACGAGGAAAACATAGAAAGATATGCGAAGTATGCAGATATCATATCGGCAGGCTCAATAACACACTCAGCAAGGGCCATAGACTTTTCCATGGAAGTTGAGCTCATCATATAAGCAACTGAACGAGACACTCCAATAGGCCATTCCTTAATCCAGCCAGAACACATCCACCTCATCTGTCCTGAACCTCTGCCTCACAGCCGTGTCCCTTATATCCATCCTGTATCCAGCCTCATACATCCTGTATCCCAAAACAGCGATCATGGCACCGTTGTCCACGCAGTACCTGCACTCTGGAGCATAGAATTCAGCACCTCTTTCCTCAGCCATTACTTTCACCATCTCCCTGAGCCTCTTATTGCAGGCCACACCTCCCCCTAGAAGGACTTCATCCTTTTCAAGGTGAGCCATGGCCCTTTCCGTGACCTCTGTGAGCATTGCGAAGGCGGTCTCCTGCATGGAAAAAGCTATGTCCTCAATCTTTTCAGATTTTCTAAGGTTAAGAGCGGCTGTTAGAAGCCCAGAAAATGATACATCCATGCCTCTTACAGAATACGGGAGCTCTATGTATTTTCTCCCTTTTGAGGCCAGCTTCTCTATCTCAGGCCCTCCCGGGAATGGGATCCCAGATTCTCTGGCAAATTTGTCCAGCAT
>JALSOU010000163.1 GCA_026986305.1 Thermoplasmata archaeon
GATGCTCTCCTCTGAAAGATTATATTCCTAGGTGGGTAGCGATAAAGCTCCTTGAAGGCGATAAATACGCTGTATGGAGAATAAATAAGATGGGATGCGGAGATCTCGTTAAGAAATCCAGAGAAATGAAGAAGGAGCTGGAAAAAAAGCTTGGCACAGAGATGGAGATATACTTCGCAGATAAGAGATACGAGTTCATAGACGACATCCTCAGCATGGTTCTTGTGAAAGGAAAGAAGGTGTGGAGCTTTTCAGACATGCTTGATGAGGTTCTGACCCACCGTTTATTCGGAATTCCCATATTTCTGGCTCTTATGTGGGCTGCATTTCAGTTCACCTTTTCATTCGCTGCCCCGTTTTCAGATGCCATAGATGTCGGATTTTCATGGCTGGCAACCGCCACATATTCAGCCATTCCTGACCCAACCATAGGGTCCTTTGTTGCAGACGGCATAATAAAGGGTCTCGGAAGTGTTCTCATATTCCTGCCAAACATATTCCTCCTGTTCTTCGTGCTCTCTCTGATGGAAGACTCTGGATACCTTTCAAGAGCTGCGTTTATAATGGATAAAACCATGTATAAGGTTGGTCTGCAGGGGAAGTCCTTTGTCCCTCTCCTTCTAGGGTTTGGATGCAATGTACCAGCGATAATGGCCACCAGAACCATTGAAGACCGCAAGGACAGGCTGATAACCATACTGGTGAACCCACTGATGTCATGCTCCGCCCGTTTGCCTGTTTACATACTATTTGCAGGCGCCTTTTTCGTGGGTATGCAGGGCACAGTGATATTCTCCATGTATGTGATGGGAATACTTCTAGCTGTCCTCATGGCCCTTCTGTTCAGAAGGCTGTTTTTCAGGGGCAAGCCCTCTCCGCTTATAATGGAGATGCCTCCTTACAGGATGCCCACATTGAAGAGCGCTCTCCTTAAGATGTGGGAGAACGGTAGCTTATTCATAAAAAAGGCTGGCACGATAATACTTGGAGGTGTGATAATAATCTGGTTCCTCTCAACATATCCGGGAGGTCCGGGTTCAGACATAGAAAGCTCATACATGGCCATGATGGGTCAGTGGATACAGCCCATCTTCGCCCCTCTTGGATGGGACTGGAAGGCCGCCGTTGCCCTGATGTTCGGTTTCGTTGCGAAGGAGATAGTGGTGGCAACATACGGAGCTCTCTATGGAATCTCTGGTGCAAATGAAGAAGATATAACCCTCAGGAGTCAGTTGCATGGTGCCTTCACACCGGTGAGCGCCTACGCATTCATGGCCTTTGTTCTCATTTATGTTCCATGCTTGGCAACCATAGCCACGATAAAATCGGAGACCGGCTCATGGAAATGGACCCTCTTTGCCATAGGATATATGATGGCTCTCGCCTATGCCGTGGCGCTCCTCATAACTGTCTTCGGCCATCTTCTTGGCTTTGGATGAGGTGATCATGTGAAAAAAATAAAGATTATTGGGATTTACTCTGGAATCATGGGCACCCTTTACATATTCCTTGGAATGGTTGAGCTCGCTTCATGGATTTTCGGACTTCAAATTTCATTCATAGGTGCTGATGTCATGGGCGCTCTGATAATGCTTCTAATCGGATCAATACTCCTCTATCGCATAGGGGCTCTGCTGGATATGAAATATGAGGGGCTCGCCTTTCTCTTCGTAGGACTTGTTCTGTCTGCAATAATTGGTATAATGTACATCCTCATAATTAGCGCAGATATCATAGACGCCTTGATCGTTGGTGAATCTTGGGATTTCAGCCTTGAATCATATAATTTGCCTGCAATTATGCTTTTCCTTCTGCTCCTACCTGCATGGGAGATTATGAGACACAGGGAGGAATTCAGAGAATGATAAAGGAGATT